>DASZZN010000047.1 GCA_035544955.1 Candidatus Dormiibacterota bacterium | reverse complement strand
AACAGGTCCCAGGGCACATAAAAAATAACGACCGTTCAGATCCGGCCTGCGAGCATTACCAGAGATACCCGACTGACTTCGACTTGCTGCGAGATTTACACCAGAATGCGCATCGGTTCTCCGTCGAGTGGTCGCGGATCGAGCCGGCGCCCGGAGAATTTTCTGCGACGGCGCTGGCGCACTATCGAGATGTTCTACAAGCGTTGCGTGAGCGCGGCATGGAGCCCCTGGTTACGCTGCATCACTTCACGAATCCGACGTGGATCGCTCAGGCGGGCGGCTGGGACGCCCCCCAGACGTCGGAGTATTTCGCCAGGTTTGCGCAGCGGGTCACGGACGAACTTGGAGCGCTGGCGAGCTCCTGGATCACGATCAACGAGCCGACCGTGATCGCATACCAGGGCTACCTTCGGGGCGAGTGGCCTCCCGGGACGCGCGACCTGGGCGCCGCGGCGCGGGTCCTGGTAAACGTGCTGCGCGGACACTGGATGGCGTACGAGCGCATCAAGTCACGGCATGCCGATCTTCAGATCGGCCTGGCGCATCACCTGCGTGTTTTTGACCCGGCCCGGCGGTTCATGCCCCAGGACCGCGCCGTCGCCGCGGCCTTCAACCGGGTGTTCAACGAGACGATGCTCAAGTCACTGCGACTCGGGCGGCTGGTGTTTCCGTTGACGCGCGCCGGACGAGCCAGCGGCCCGCGCCACAGTCAAGATTTTATTGGCCTGAACTACTACGCGCGGGAGCTGGTGAAGTTCAATCATCGTTATCGCGCTGAACTGTTCGGCGAGCGCGTGCTCCCGGCCGGCGCCCCGAAGTCGGATCTCAACTGGGAGGTCTATCCGGAGGGCCTGTACCGAACGCTGCGGTCGCTGGTGCGTGAGCAGCTGCCAATTCTGGTCACTGAGAATGGCATCGCCGACGCCGCGGACGCGAAGCGACCGGAATTCTTGCTGACCCATGTGGGCGCCATGCTACGCGCCATCCAAACCGGCGTCCCGGTGCGCGGCTACTTTCACTGGACGTGTTTGGACAATTTCGAGTGGGCAGAGGGTTATAGTGCGAAATTCGGCTTGATCGCCTGCGATCCGGTGTCCCAGGAGCGCCGGCCACGCCCAAGCGCCCGTTTATACGCCGAGATCTGTCGATTAAACGGCTTGCCGGCTAGTGTCGAGCTTCCGCCAGGGCCTCGGCAGCCCGCTGAGCCAGCCGGCCCGGCCGACCTGCGCTGAGCGTTTCGTTTGGCCGCGGTGGATCGCCGACGAGAAATCGATGCTCCATCTGGGCGATGACCTGGCCGGAGACGTCCAGCTCGGCCATCACGCGGTAGACACCGTCCGCGTGCAGCCGGACGACCGGCTCGGCGATCACGGCCGCCGGATCCAGTTGGTCCGGAATTGTGATCCAGTCGTTGCCCTTGAAGCGCCGCTTCGCGAACCAGCCGCGCACCTCGCGCCAAAGCGCCGTCTCGTGCGCGCGCTCGCGCTCGATACGCCAGCGCAGGCGCGCCCGACCGTGACGTCCAATATCGTCATTGACACAGACGACGCGTAAATGCTGGAGCTTCCCCCGCGGCAGCCGCAGCAGCAGGCCGTCGACGGCGGCCTGGTTCTCGGGTAGGTCGATCGTCAAGAACAATGGCGTGAACGCGTCGGCGACGGCCCGGTAGGCGCGTTTGGGCCGGCGCGCGTGGTCGACGATGGACGCCGTTATCGCCGGAAAGGTATCGACGAACTGAAAAATCAAAACGCCGCCGCAGTGCGCGAACTTCTGCCGGCGGAAGCGATCGATCGCGAAGCGCAGTAAGTGCGCCTGGTATTCCTGGCTGGCTCGCACGCAGGCATCGCGGCTGGGGTGCGTCGACGGTAGGCCGATGCCGCTCCGCGCCCATTCGGCGGGCTGGTAGCCGGCGTAGCGCCAGCTCTCGTCGTCATCGGCAACCGGCCAGCCACGATTGAGGTGCCGCCAGACCGGCGAGTTCGAATTCGGCAGCGCCTGGGCGCCCACTTCGGAGACGAACGCCGGGCTCAGGGCCGCCAGGTCTCGCCAGTGACCCCGGGCCCAGCCCTCGCCGCAATGCAAATCCTGGTCGCCGGCGCCGGGAAGGACCGGTCGCGATGGGTCGAGCGTTCGCATCAGCGTGGAGGCTTCTTCGTCGACGTCGCGATTTAACTGCTCGGTGTGCCTCTCCCCGAGCCAGGCCGACGACCGGCTCCACGGCGGATCCGCGTGAACCGCGTAGCAAATCACCGACGGCTTGTTAAATAGCAGGTGGACCAGCTCTTCGGCCTGCGACATCACCGCGTCGCGGAAAAACGCCAGCGACCGGACATCGGCACGATGCACATAGGACGCGATCAGTGGCATGTCCTGCCAGATCACGAGTCCTGTCTGATCCGCGGCATCGTACAGCGCCGGAGCCTCAACGTGCGCGTTGAGGCGCAGCATGTCCATGTTGGCCTGCTTCGCCAGCTCCAGATCGGCTTTTAATACATCGTCGGCGGCCGCATCGAGAAAGAATTCTGAACAGTAATTGGCGCCGCGCATGAACATGGACCGGCCATTGATGGCGAAGGTCCAGCCCTCGGCCCTCGTTTGAAGCTCGACGTCACGGATGCCGAAGGTCTCATTCAGGCTCGCGCTGCGCCGTTCGTCGGCCGTGATCTCCAGCTCGGCGCGATAGAGCGCCGGCTCGCCGTGGGCCCAGGGATACCAGAGCTGCGGATCCGGTAAGGCGACCTCCACCACCACGTCCTGGACATCGTGGCCATTGAGCCTGAAGGCGCGGCGCATCTCCAGCGGCGCCGCCATCTGGAAATTGTCCCCGCCGACTCGTATCGCGAGTTCCCCGGTCATGATCCGGCCATCGAGGTTGCGCAGCCGGATGCGTAGCGCCAGCCGCGCCAGATCCCCCTGCTCGACGCGAGGCTCGCAGTGCATCCATTCGGCGACGACGTGGCCGACCTGCTCCAGCAGCACGGGCCGCCAGAGCCCCATCGGGACGTGCCAGACGAACTGTTCTCCAAGCCGGCCCAGCTCGCGGCTCGGGTAAGGCTTGGCGTCCGAATCATTGAAGAGACCCATCAGGTGGCGCTTGGCCGCCAGGTCGGTCTCGACCGGAGCCTCGATGCAAACGGCCAGGACGTTCTCTTCGAGTAAGAACGACGAGATATCGAAGCTGAAGGGCGCGAAATAGCCGTAGTGGCTGCCGAGCAGCCGGCCGTTCAGCCAGACGTTGGCAACCAGGAACGCGCCGTCGAATCGCAGCAACGTTCGCTGGCGGTGGCGAGGCCGCGGAAAGCGCACCCGGTACCAGATGGCTTCGTTGCCGGTCGTGGCGCCGTGCAAGCGCGGTACCGGCACCGGCGCCCAGGCGTCATCGTCAAAGTCGGTTCTGGAAAAGCCGCGATCTTCGCCTTCGCCGAGCGTCGCGATGGCCATCCGCCAGCCCGTGGTGAGCTCCTGGCGGTTCAGCGCCTGGGCCGGAAACAGCGAAAGACAATCGTTGAGCGGCATCTCAGGCGGCCCTCTCGGGCATCACGCCGTCCACGGAGCGGACGCGGTAGAACTCGGGCGCTTTGTGAAATTCGTCCGCGAAGCCGTCCGCCAGGTGCTGCTGCACGTCATCGACGCCAGTCGCCTCCACCAGGGCCAGCACGCACCCGCCGAAGCCGCCGCCCATCATCCGCGCGCCGACCACCAGCGGCATCCCGGCGGCGAGCTCCACGAGGCAGTCAAGCTCTCGGCAGCTTACCGCGAAATCGAGGCGAAGACTCTCATGAGACGCATACAGAAGCGGGCCGAGGCCCCGGGAAGCGCGTCGGCGGAGCGCGTCGGCGGCCAGTAAAACCCGGGCATTTTCCGTGACGACGTGTTGGGCCCGGCGCCGTTCAACAGGGTTTGCGATTCGTACGAGGTCGGCCTCGGTTGCGTCTCGCAGGCTGCGCAGCCCGAGCGCCGCGGCGGCGGCCTCGCATTCACGGCGGCGCTCGTTGTAGGCGGACGAGGCCAGCTCGTGCCGCACCCGGCTATCCGCAAGGAGCCAGGCATAGCGGCCGTCGGGGAGCGGCACTTGCTCGTCGCGCATCGACCGGCAATCCAGCAGGATGGCATTGCCGCCTCGTGCCTTGAGGGCCGTGAACGGGTCCATGATCCCCGTGCGCGCGCCCACGAAGCCGTTCTCGGAGGCCTGGCAAAGCTCGGCCGTCTCCAGCGCGGTCATTTCGATCCCACGCGCCGCCAACATGGCGACAGCGCTCGCGACGTCGAGGGCTCCCGATGAGCTCAGCCCCGATCCAACGGGCACGTCCGACGCCACGAATGCATCGAAGCCGGGTCCAGGCTCATGCCGCCGGTCGATTTCGCGCGCAACGCCAATGAGATAGTCCCCCCATTGACCCAACCGCCGGGTGGGTAGCCTGTCGACATCGATCGGCGCTTGATATCGGTCGCTGCGCAAGACGACGCGAGCGTCGCGTCGCAAGCGAAGGGCAACGGCGATGTGCCGATCGATCGCGGCCGGCAGCACGAAGCCCTCGTTGTAGTCCGTGTGCTCGCCGATGATGTTCATCCGACCAGGAGCGACCGCGACGGCGCCCGGCGCGTAGCCAAACGCCTGGCGAAACCCACTGCGGGCGCGTTGATCCAGTTGATGCGGCGCACTCAAGACGCGTTACCCATCTTGACAAAAAGCCAATTAAGCGCTTCGGTCACATTCGCGGCAACGGGCAGCTCCGGCTCGGTGCGGCCGTCGCGATCGAAGTGCCAGGTCTTGATGCCGATCGTCGGCCGCCCATTGCGCAGCGCGAGGGCAATCTCGGATAGCGTGCCCAGACCGCCACCGAGGGCGACGACACCGTCTGCCGTTTGGGCCAGGATCGCGTTGCGGGCATGACCGAGCCCGGTCGCAATCGCGACGTCGAGATACGCGTTCGCCTCGTTAACGTCGTCACCGGGGAGCAGTCCAATCGTTAGGCCGCCGGCCGCCTGGGCGCCGCGGGCCGCATGCTCCATCACGCCGGTCAGTCCGCCACAGATCAGGACGGCATCACGTTGCGCAATGCCGCGGCCCAGCTCGAAGGCTAGATCCGCGAGTGACGTCGGGGGGTCTGATTCACCGCAGACCGCGACCAGGCGCCGTCGAGGACTCAACGACTACGAACTATAACGTTAGATTGTCCGTAGCGGAATAACGCTTGCCTGCTTGAAGTTTCGAATGCTGACCTGGGCCGCCAGGTGCGACGCGACGTCACGATACACCGCGGCCAGTGGCGAATCCGGCTCATGGACCATCAATGGCACGCCCGGGCCGCCGCCCTCACGGATGCGACGGTCCAGCGGGATCTCGCCAAGGAAGGGGATCGTCATGCGCTCGGCGAGGGCCCTGGCACCGCCGTGGCCGAAGATATCGTCGCGCTGACCGCAATGCGGGCAGACGTAGTAGCTCATGTTCTCGACCAGCCCCAGATTCGGAACTTTGAGCGTATTGAACATCTGGATGGCGCGGCCCACGTCGGCCGTGGAAACGTCCTGGGGGGTCGAGACGACGACAGCGCCCGTCATCGGGATGCTTTGCGACATCGTGAGCTGCACATCACCGGTCCCGGGCGGCAGGTCGACGACGAGATAGTCCAACTCGCCCCAGTTGACGTCGAATAAGAATTGCCGAACGGCCCCGGAGAGCATCGGCCCGCGCCAGATAGCCGGCTTATCGGCCTCGATAAAGAATGCAATGGAAATAACTTTTAGTCCGTAGCGCTGGATCGGGATGATCTTCTCGTTCTCGGCGTACGGCTTCTCGTGTTCGGCACCGAGAAGAATCGGCACGTTGGGTCCGTAGACATCGGCGTCGAGCACGCCCACGCGCGCGCCAAGCTGTGACAGGGCGAGCGCAATGTTCACGGCGCAGGTCGACTTGCCGACGCCACCCTTCCCCGCGCCGACCGAGATAATATTTTTGACGGCCTGCACTTGCTGCTTCTGCGGCACGCCACCGGTGCGGGAGACCTGCGCGTCCCACGTGATTTGCGCCTTGGGCGAGCCGGGGAGCGTTGCCAGCGCGGCGTCGATGTCGTCGTGGATCTTGTTCTTCAACGGGCAGGCTGGCGTCGTCAGCACGACCCGCATGCCGATCGTCTGCGCGTCGACCACCGCTACGTCCTGGATCATCTTGAGCTCCATCATCGGGCGGTGAAGCTCAGGATCCTGGACGGTGGACAGCGCCTCCAGGACCGTCTCTTCGGAGAGTTGTGTGACAGCCATCCAAACAAGTCTACCGCGAGCTTCGGATGTAGCTCAGGATGATGTCGTCGATCAGACGCTCCACCGGCGCCAGGTCATCGGTGAACACGATCCCGTTGGGGCCGACCCGCCGGACGCCACCGGTCTGCAGGACCTCGGCCGCGATCGGCTGGAGTTTGGGATTCGATTCGCCGCTGGCCCGCGCGATGAACTGGTCGACGGTCGCCGGGCTGGAGGTCGCGTAGATCACGCTGTTCGTAAATCGTCCATTCGAGTCGATCACGAAGACGTTCGGAAAAACAGCGTTCAGCGTGCCGCTGAGGGCATCGACGAGGCGATTGTCCGTGGGCGTCCGGCCGACGTTGATCGCCAGCACGCCGCCCGACGCGAGGTGCGCCTTGGCGCTCTCGAAGAACTCGCGCGTCGTCAGGTAAAACGGGATATAGGGCTGCCGGTAAGCATCGACCAGGATGACGTCGTAATGACCAGCCTGGGTCGCCATCCAGTAGCGGCCGTCAGCGACGACGACATTCAGGTTCGGCTCGGTCATGGCGAAGTAGCGCCGGCCGACCTCGACGATCTTCGGATCGATCTCGACACCGTCGATGGGCATCGGACCGTCGATCGCCGAGAACTGACGGGCGACCGTGCCGCCCGCAAGCCCGACCAGCGCTACCCGGCTCGGCGGCCGGCCCGAGCCGAAATACGGCGCCAGCAGGGCATCGTCCCAGTAGCCATGCGTGTAGAGGCTGGTGGGATCGTAAATCGAGTGAACGGCGGTGCCCTCGTCCAGCAGCAGTTGCGTCTCCGTGCCAGAACGAACGACCTGGATGTAGTTGTAGGCCGACTCGGTTTCATAAACGCGGACCCCATAGGCCGCGCCCCGGATCGCGCCGCCGGATAGCAGCGCCATGGCCACGATCGCGACGGGAATCAGCAAATACAGGCGTCGCCGGCCTGTCTCGTAGAGCCCGGCGGTCGAGATGGCGGCCAACAAAATCGCCAGCACGAAAATCGTCGGGCGTGTCCCGTAGGTCGGGATCAGCCAGAACACCGGCAGGAACGTCCCGAGGATGCTGCCGAGCGTCGACAGGGCGTAGACGGCGCCCGCCGCGTTGCCGGCCGTCTCCAGCTGCCGAATCCGAAGCCGGATCACGAAGGGCGACACCATGCCGAGCAAGATCACCGGCGCGGCGAACAGCACGATGACGGAGATCAGCGAGCCCAGGACTAACCCGACGGACACCTGCGCGAAGCCACTCTGCGCGATCGACAGGATCGGCCGCGAGACGAGCGGGATGGCGGCCGTCAGCAGAGCCGCTCCGCCGGTTAATTGAAACAGCAGCCGAGCGTCCGGACGGCGGTCGGCCAACCGGCCGCCGGCGTAATAGCCAATGGTCAGATAAATCAGGATCAGCCCGATCAGGGTGCCCCATATGAACAGTGACTGTCCGAAAAATGGCGCCAGCAGGCGCGCGGCGGAGAACTCGATGCCCAGGCTCGCCAGCCCGCCGGTGAACGCCAGCGGCAGCAACAAACGATGCCGCTGGCCCTCGGCAGGCGATGGGAGTCGTGGCACCGAGGCCAACTCAGACTTGATCTCGGGGCGCACCGTCCGTCTCAGGATACGCGGCGGCGCCGCGACGAATTAGTAACCCGCCACCTGTTTGGATGTAACAAGGTTGGCCGGCCCATTTGGCGCCTCCTATTCGGCTCGTTCTAGTAAGCAGGTCATCGATTTCACTCAAGGAGGACCTGAATACGTATGTTTCGACTCACATCGAAGGTGAAGGTTGCGGCCGGCGTTGCGGCTGGCGCGCTCACGCTGGGCGCTGCCGGTGCCTATGCCGCCGCGAACGCCAACAGCACCATTACCGTGAGCCCCACGCCGATTACCCTGGGCTCGGCGAATAACCAGCTGAAGCTGATCGGCTTCAATGGGACGACGACGCTGGCGACGCCGGAGTTCAAGAACGCCGGGGAATGCGTGTCGTTCCTGGCGAAGATCAAGAACATCGCGCTGGCGCCGCAAGGCACCACGACCGGCCCCCTGACGCTGTCGAAGAACTATCACGGCAAGCTGATGAGTGGCGCCCACGCCTGGTGCGAGACCCAGCTGAAGCCGTCCGCCAAGACCGCAAAGACCGACAGCGCTGCAACGGAAACGCCGGAGGCGGCTTCGGCGGACTCGAGCGCGACGCATGGCCATGGCCACGCCAACGGTCACGGCAAGCACGCTAACGCCTAACGAAATACCGCTTAGGGCCTCCCGCTGGAGGCCCTTTTTTATTTGGCGGCGACCGTGCTCAGAAGTGGGCCAGCGTAATCGTGTCGCCAGATCAGGATGGCGAGGTCCTGGCCATCGGGCTCGAGGGCAACCGCCTGCTCGTACACGTAGAAATAGACGTTCTCGAAGGTCCAGCTGCCGAGCTGGCGTTCCCGGAAGCCGGCCTGCAGGCGGCGATCCTGCTCACCAGCCGAGAACAGACCGGTGGCGGATTCGTAGATCGCCTTCAGGATCCGAAGCTGGGCTTCGAGTTCCTCGATGATGACGACCGAACCGCGCTCGAACTTGAGCTTGGCGATCCGGCGGCGCAGATCGTTGATCTCGAGCATGTATTCGTCCATGGGTCAAGTTTATTCAAGAATCGCCGCGAGCAACAGGCCCAGAAGGTCCCTGGAGGAAGGTAACTTGCGCAGGGGCCTAATGAAGCAGCGAGTGGGCGGCGACCATGGGCGCGATCAAGATCGCGATGATATTGATGACTTTGATCATGGGGTTGATCGCCGGCCCGGCCGTGTCTTTGTTGGGATCGCCCACGGTATCGCCGGTAACGGCGGCGGCATGCGTCTCCGTGCCCTTGCCGCCGTAGTGGCCGTCCTCGATGTACTTCTTGGCGTTATCCCAGGCACCGCCGCCCGACGTCATCTGGATCGCCAGGAAGATGCCAGTCACGATCGACCCAATGAGCATGCCGCCCAGCGCCTTCGGTCCGAGGCTGAAGCCCACCAGCAGCGGCGCGGCGACCGGGATCAGCCCGGGGATGATCATTTCTCGTTGCGCCGCCCGCGTGACGAGATCGACGGCGCGCCCGTACTCGGGCTGGGCAGTGCCCTCCATCAGGCCTTTGATTTCGCGGAACTGCCGGCGAACCTCGACAACCACCTGGCCGGCGGCGCGACCGACCGCCAGCATGCTCAACGAACCGAAGAGAAACGGCAGAATGCCGCCGAAAAAGAGCCCGACGATTACCAACGGATCAGTTAGATCAAATGCCAGGTGCGCGCCACGCCCAACTTCTTCCGTGTAGGACGAAAAGAGCACTAACGCGGCGAGCCCGGCGGAGCCGATGGCGTAGCCCTTGGTGACGGCTTTCGTTGTATTGCCCACGGCATCGAGGGGGTCGGTGATGTTCCGGACCGACTCCGGCAGGTTCGCCATTTCCGCGATGCCGCCGGCATTGTCGGTGATGGGGCCATAGGCATCGATGGCCACGATGATGCCGGTCATCGACAGCATCGACATGGCGGCGATGGCGATGCCGTACAAGCCGAAGTCACCGGCCGACGGCTGCTGATTGAGATAGAAGGAGACGAGAATGCCCGTGCCGATCACCAGGACCGGCAGTGCCGTGCTGATCATGCCGATCGCCTGGCCGGCAATGATATTCGTGGCAGCGCCGGTCGTTGAGGCGCGCGCAATCAGCCGCACGGGTGGATAGTCGGCGCTGGTGAAGAACTCGGTGATACCAACCAGCGCGATCGTCACCACGACGCCGACCACCGCCGCCCAAAATAGATTGATATCCAGGCCGATCAACAGCGTCACACCCAGAAATCCCGCCAGAGCTAGGACGGCGCTGACGCCGAGACCTCGATAAAGAGCGCCCATGATCCATGTGCTACGTCCGAGGCGCACGAACAGCGTGCCGATCACCGTCGCGATGATCGAAATAGCGCCCAAGATCAGTGGAAAGAGCACGTACTGGACTTTTCCGGGGAACAGGAGGCTGCCCAGCAGCATGGCGGCAATCGCGGTCACGGCATAGGTCTCGAACAGATCGGCCGCCATGCCGGCGCAGTCACCTACGTTGTCGCCGACGTTGTCCGCGATGACCGCGGGATTGCGTGGATCATCCTCGGGAATGCCGGCTTCGACTTTGCCGACCAGGTCGGCGCCGACGTCCGCCGCCTTCGTGAAGATGCCGCCACCGAGCCGGGCGAAGACACTGATCAGGCTAGCCCCGAACGCGAGGCCGACCAGCGACTGGGGTTTCTGAAAGACCCAATAGGAGACCGCGACGCCCAGCAATCCGAGGCCGACGACGAACAGGCCTGTCACCGCGCCGCCGCGGAACGCGAGTTGGAGCGCCGCGTCGAGCCCACGGGTGGCCGCCTGTGCGGTTCGCACGTTCGCCCGCACGGAGACGTTCATGCCCACGTAGCCAGCTAGCGCCGAGCAACCAGCGCCCACGACGTAGAGCACGCCGGTCTCCCAGTTGATGGCAAACGTGAGGACGAGCGCCAGGACGATGCCGATGACCGCGATCGTGGCGTACTGCCGGTTGAGATAGGCGGCCGCGCCCTCCTGGATGGCGCGCGCGATCCGTCCCATCGTCTCGTTTCCCGCGTCGGACGCCAGCACCCAGCGCGTCAGCAGCCCGCCGTATGCCAGTGCAATCAATGCCGCGACGCTAACGAGAGCCAGGACAGCCATCACTGTCGAGTCATTGATGGTTATGGCGGCCGCGACGAACAGGTTCAGCGCCTCCCTACCTTAGTGTCGGCGTCCCAAAAAAGGCCCGCCGTATTGTACCGTCCGAACGACTATGACCTCGGACGACCAAAGAGCGCAAGGACCTGGTCGCGGATCCACTTGGGCGGCGGCACACCGCCCGGCCGCAGGTGGTCTTTCGCGACCATGACGTCCTCGGGGGGCGCCGGTGACGATATCTCCCGTTTAGGCGGCGCCACAAAGCCGACGCCCAGGGTCTCGGCCAGGTCACGAATGCGGGCAAAGAAGCCCGAGGTGTGCGGCGAGCGATCGAGCTGCAGACCCGTGAAGTCGTAGTGATGTACCCATTCGTGCAGGAGGGTCTCGAGAAAGACTTTGGGGGCGAGCATCTGCTGCCGAATCGCCGTCAAGTTGTAGATCCGGATGGACCCGCGCCGCGGCGTCGACTCCCAGGCGATCCGGTAGTAGCCGTAGGTTTTGACTTCCAGTTTGCCGCCGCGTGTGCGGTGTCGCTGCGGACGGTCGGCCACCGTCAGCTTGCAGGGTGGAAGGCCCGCGGCCTCGTCGAGGACGTCGAGCAGGGCCTGGCCTCTTACCTGCCGTCCGGCTGCCGTCGTCTCGTCCAGGATCGAGAGCGCGATGCCTTTTCCCAGCGGAAACTCGCGCCACGTGACCGATTCAACGCCCTTGCTGCGATCGTAGGCGGATTTGGGCATTCCCTGTCATTATGGGCGCGTGCCGCAGTCCAGCATCATCGTCGTCGGCAACGAGATCCTCCGCGGATTCACGGTCGACACCAACTCCAACTGGCTGGCGGGCCGCCTGTTCCAGTGTGGGTTTCCGGTGCGGATGATGACGACCATTGGCGACGTCGACGCGGACATCGTCGCGGCAATCCATGAACATGTCGCACGTCCCGAGCCCTCACGGATCTTCGTCTGTGGTGGGCTCGGGCCGACGCCGGACGATCGGACCTATGTCGCGTTGGCCCGCGCGCTCGACCAGCCCCTCGTCTACCGGCGCGAGGTCGGAGCGCAAATGCAGAACCTGATGTTCATCATGAACATGGCGACGCGCCGCGGTACTGCCGGGCTCAATGCGGGCAACCGGCGGATGGCGATGCTGCCCGAGGGAGCGATGCTCGTGCGCAACGGCGCGGGCATGGCCCCCGGTCTCGCGTTCGACCTGGGACAGGATCGCTACGTCTTTGCCCTGCCAGGTGTGCCACACGAGCTTCGTTCGGTCTACGAGGACATCGAAATTCGCTACCTGACGGGCAGCCACGGTGACGCGGTCCGGGAGCTGCACTACAAGCTCGCGCCGGAGAGCATGTTCCACGACGTCATGAGAGACCTCGAGCGCGAATATCCGGACGTGTCGCTGGGGTCGTATCCGCAGACGGAAACACGCGAGCTGATCCTGCGCGCATCAGGGCCCGATCCCGGCCGCGTCGAGGCCGTGATCAACGCCATCCGCGACCGCATCAAACAGTTCACGCCGGTCGGCTGATTCGCCTACGGGGGCCCGACCCTACCCTCTCCGGCAAGGGGCGAGGGAATTCTGGCTATTTGCCTTTGAATTCGGGCTGTTGCTTGGCGACAAAGGACATGATGCCGATCATGGCGTCCTCGGTCATGGCCGCTTTCCCGAAGTTCTCGGCTTCGACCTCGAACCCTTTGCCCGGGGACCGCTCCAGGCCCGCCAGCAGCGCCTCTTTCGCCAAGCGCAGTGCGATCGGCGCGGCCTGCGCCAGCTTGCGGGCACGCGCGAGCGCGGCCTCGTGAAAGCCAGCAGCGGGGATCGCCGCCGTGATCAACCCGATGGCGGCCGCTTCGGGCGCTTTCAGCCGTAACGACTCGAAGATCATTTCCGTCGCGCGAGCGCGACCCACGACGCGGGGCAGTCGCTGCGTCCCACCCGCGCCCGGGATCAGCCCAACGTTCGGTTCGGTCTGACCGATCGTCGAACGGCCATCGTCGATCATCAGCCGGTAGTCGCAGACGAGCGCCAGCTCGCATCCGCCGCCAAGGGCATGCCCGTTGATGGCGGCGATCAGCGGTTTGGGGAAATGCTCGATCTCGCTGAACGCGGCCTGGCTGCGGCGCGACATCTGCGCCACGCGCTCCAGCGTCTCGGGATTCTCCCGATCGAACCCGCCATTGCCACCCATGGACTTGAGGTCCGCGCCGGCCATGAAATAGCGGTCGATGGCGCTGGTAAGCAGCACCACTCGCGTCGCATCGTCGTCTTTGAGCGGGTTGAGCGCGTTGATCAGTTCTTCCTGGAGCTCGGGCACCAGGGCGTTGACCGGCGGCCGGTTCATGCGAATCGTCGTCACGAAGTCCGTGGTGGAGACGTCCATCAGGCCGGCCATCAAAACGTGAACAGGTCCAGGCCGCCCGTTACGGGCAAAGCCACGCCGGTGATGTACCCGGCGACCGGTGAGCACAGGAACGCGATCGCGTTGGCGATGTCCTCCGGCTCGCCCGGGCGGCGCAGGGCCACGCGCTTGATCATGCGCTCGTTCATGTCGGGGCGGCCCATCTTGAACGCTTCCGTGGCGATGATGCCGGGCACGATGGCATTGACCGTGATGGCGTAGCGGGCGCCTTCCAGCGCGAGCGTTCTTGCCAGGCCGACCAGGCCGGCCTTGGTCGTCGAATAGCTCGCCTGGCCAAAGCCTCCCAGCGCGCCGGCGATCGAGGACATCATGATGATCCGCCCCCAGTTCCGCTGCTTCATGTGGGGCCAGACAGCCTTCGAGACATTGAATGCGCCGGTCAGGTTGACTTTCAGGTCGCGGTCCCAGAGCGCGTCGACCTGGTTGTCGACGGTCCCCATGTGGTCGAGTGTGCCGGCGTTGTTCACGAGAATATCCAGGCTGCCGAACTCTTTGACCACCTGGTCGACGACGGTCTTTACTTGTTCTCGATTCGTGACGTCCATCTTCAGGGCGACCGAGCGCCGCCCCATCTCGCGAATCTCGCTGGACGTCTTCTCCGAATAGACGGCCTTCTGGGAAGCCATCGCCTGCGAGAGCACGCTCTGCGAGGCTTCCGCCGTCTTCTCCAGCTCCGGATCGCTTTCGATCAGGATGTCCGTGACCACCACGTCGGCGCCGGCGCGGGCCAGCGCCAGGCAGTCGGCCCGGCCCAGACCGCGTGACCCGCCGGTCACGAGGGCGACTTTCCCCTTGAGATCGATCATGATTAGCTCGCCTTCCGGATCAGTGGCTTCGGTTGTTCGCGTGTCAGCGGGCGGCGCTCGCCCGAAATCGCTCGAGAGATGACCAGCCGCTGGATCTCGGAGGTCCCTTCCCAGATCTGGTAGATCTTGGCATCGCGCATCCACTTCTCGACGGGATACTCGCGGATGTAGCCGTTTCCGCCGAGGACCTGGACCGCGTCCACAGTGACCTGCATCGCCATATCGGCGGCGAAAGCCTTCGCCATGCTGCCCTCGGCGCGCGTGAAGAGCATGTTGTTCTGCGCCATCCAGCCCGCCCGCCAGGTGAGCAGGCGCGCGGCGTCGATGTTGATCGCCATCTCGGCCAGCTTGAAGCCGATGCCCTCGTGCTTGATGATCGGCTTGCCGAAGGCAACGCGCTGCTGCGCGTAGTCGAGTGCGTATTCATAGGCGGCCCGGGCGATGCCGAGGGAGCCGGCAGCGACCGCCGGCCGCGAGTACTCGAGCATCTGCAAGGCGCCCAGTGCGCCGGGGCCGGCATCGGGATCACCGGGCTCGCCGCCAAGGCGATTCTCGGCTGGGACAAAGCAGTCCTGCAGGATCACCTGCGCCGTGTGCGAAGCGCGCACGCCGAGCTTCTTTTCTTTCCGGCCCATGCTGAGGCCCTTATTGCCCTTTTCGACGACGAAGGCCGCGATGCCCGCTGCGCCGATGCTCGGGTCCGTATTGGCGAAGATCACGTGCAGGTCGGCGATCCCGCCGTTGGTGATGAACTGCTTGGTGCCGTTGATCAGGTAGCCGCCGTCGACCTTCTTCGCCGTGGTCGTGATCGCCATGGCATCACTACCGGTGCCGGGCTCCGTGAGTCCCATGGCACCCACGACCGGGCTTTTGGCACTGCAAAACTCGCGGATCCATTTTTGCTTCTGCCCCTCGCTGCCCATCGCCAGGATGGCGGTCGCGGCCAGTCCCGTGCCGGTGATGGCCACCGCGATGCCGGCGCAGCCCCAGTGGAGCTCTTCGGCGATCAGCATGTTGGCAATCATGTCGAGGCCGCCCCCACCGTAGGCTTCCGGCATCACCGCGACCGGTGTCAGCCCCACTTCGTGGGCCTTCTTCAACACCGGCCAGGGGAACTCCTCGGTCTCGTCGTAGTGCGGCGCCACCGGCCGGATCTCCTTCTCGGCGAATTCGTGGGCGAGCGCCTTGATGTCTTCTTGCTCGGGGGTCAGCGTGAAGTCAAGCGGCATGGGTTGTGCTCCTTTGTGGCGGGAACTCGGCCTCAGCCACACCTTTGTTGAAGACTTTCTCTCCGCGTTGATTGGTCACGACCAGGTTAATCAGCACGCGTCGTGTCGCCTCGTCTTTCGACGCGACGCTTCCCGAGACGGTCACGTCGTCACCGGGAAGAACCATCCCGGCGAAACGCCCCTGCAGGCGCTTCAGTAACGAACGATCGCCCAGCCAGTCGGTCACCATCTGGTTGGCGAAGGCCATCGTGAGCATCCCGTGGGCGATCACGCCGGGCAGTCCGGCGGAGCGCGCGAAGCCGTCGTCCAGGTGGATCGGGTTGCGGTCGCCAGAGGCCTCCGCGTACCGACGGATCTGTTCGACCGTCACGTGCTTGGTCAAGGAGGGCACCGTGTGCCCGGCGCTGACGTTTTCGAAATCCAAGGCACTCATCGTTTTCATGGCTTGCGAATGATGAAGAGGGCCGTGCCATCTGAGACCGGCTGACCCTGTTCATCGATCGCTTTGAGTTCGAACGTGACCAGGTCCATGTCGCCGCGCGTGTGAATCGCGGTCAGGCGCCCCGTGGTGCGGATGCGATCGCCCGGACGGACCGGCCTTTGGAAACTAAAGCGCTGTTCACCGTGCACCAGGTGCGCGACGTCCAGGGCCACCTCCTGGTCGCTCCAGAGCTGCCAGTAGGCGTCGAAGCCGTAGACCATGGCATAAGTCGGTGGCGCGATCAACTCGCCGTCCTCCCGCACGTCGCCCACGGCCGCCATGTAATCCCGGATCGACTGCTCGGTGACTTGATAGGGCGCCGTCTCGTAGCTCCGGCCGACCCATCGCGCGTCCGTCACTACTGCAACAGCCCCTGCAGTTTCATCGCCAGCCCCATGTCGCCCTTGACCTTGAGCTTCTGCTGCATGAACGCCGTCACGGGGTTCAATTTGCCGGTGGCGATGCTCATCCAATCATCCGTGGTGGCGATCAGCGTCGTGTTGGGGCTCTGCGCCGGCCCTTGCGTGAGCGTGGGCGCGCCGTTGGCGATCTGCAGCGTCCACGATTCGCCGCTCAGGTCGAACTGGTAGGTCGCATTCAGGCCCGCCGACTTCTCCGGATGCGACTTGATGCGATTCTGGATCTCGGTGAAAACTTCCTTGGCTTCAGGCATGTGTGCCTCCTTCTTGTGATAGCGAGCTTGGGATCGATGCCGCGCCATTGAGGAACAGGCTGGCGCACGCCTGGGCGAGCGCGGCGGCGCTCATGGATGGCTCTTTGATGCGCTGAAAGTGCTGCCAGTAGGCGAGCTGCGCCGCCAGACCGAGGAGCGCGAAGGCGGCCACCGCGGTCTCCCGTACACCGAGCTCACTAAGGGTCGGCACAAAGGCGGCGGCAAGGGTCTGATGCAACTCGGTCTGCCGAGCCTCGAAACTCTCGTCGATGCCCAGCCCCTCGATCGTCAGCCGGCGGTTCCACGCAGCGTACTCCTGATAGAAGTCGAAAAATGCCTCGAGCCCGGCCACGAGCCGTTTGCGGGCGTCGGTCTCATCACGGGTGGCCCAGTAGATCCGGCGGCGCAGCAGCGTCGCCATCTCGTTCTGCAGTGCCCCGAAGACACCCTTCTTGTCGACGAAATACAGGTAGAACGCACCCTGGGAAAGGCCGGCTGCCTGCACAACCGCACTAACGGTCGTGCCGTGGTAGCCGTCACGTTCGAAGATCCGGCGGGCGGCTTCCAGGAGCTCGCCACGGCGCACCCACTGCCGCTCGGTCAGCGGCGATTCGCTGGCGGTTCGGCTACTGACTGACACGTCAGTCACCAGCCTAGCAGGTTCGTCGGCCGGCTGCCTAACGGACGATCACAAAGAAGCGTTCGGTCGCCCTGTCCGCCTGGCTGGCCGCCGTGATGATCACGGCCTTGAACGGGTCCGCGTTTGCGCCCAGCGTGCTGCTGGAGCTCAGGCCCGTCTGGGATCCGAGTGGGGATTGACGGATCGCGTTCAACAGCCTGGCGACGTCCACGTACACGATGGCCGCGGGCTTGGCCAGCGACGCCGCGCTGGACGTCTTGTAGGTCGGATCGGACGCGATGGTCGCCGCACCCTTGTGTGCATCGATGATCGCTTTGACTTCGGCCGGCGTTGACGCGAGGATGCCCATCCCGTCGAGCACGGCATACGAGGGGATGAAGGTTTCGCCGGCCCCGAGCTGACCGAGCAAGGGGGACGCCCAGGAGGTGATCACGACGCCGCGGTAGGTGGTCCTGCTCAGAGAGCTGGCCGGCGGCGTTACGGCGACACCGGACGGAGAGCCGAAGCTCGAGCCCGCTGCCCCCTCCGCCAGCGCCAGCAGCCTGGCGAAGAAGGCGTTCATCGTGCGCGCGTCATCGGTTCCCAAAAGGATCGCGCCCGCGGGCAGACCGTTTTGGCCGACGCTGACCTCCAGCCCCGCGTCGCCGGTGAGATGGGGCAGGACACCGGCCGGGCCGGTGAGGCCGACCGCGTCGGTGCCGGCTTTCACGGACGCCGTGTTGCCCGACTGGTCGAGCACCGTCTGGATGGTTCGGTTCAGGCTGGTGATGGAAAGAAACGCGTCGCTGGCCTTCGGAATCCAGCTGACCAGGGTGTCGGCGCGCTCCGGGTGCGCGAGCGCCTCGCGGGTTGCCGGCGAGAGCTTCGATTGGTCGAACTTGACCAGGACATCGGTGAGCAAGCCGTCGCCATTCGCCGAGAGCGTGGCCCCAATCCCCTGCAGCGCGTCGAGGTCGTTCACGTTCTTGAGCGCGAGGCCGAGGGCGGGTGTGGTGGCCATATCTTTCTTCACGTTGCCCACGATCGACTTGCCGTTGACGTACACGAGAGCAAGGTGGTCGGAGGGCAACCCGGCAAGGGTTGCCTTGTAATCACTCGAGTCCACCAGGCGTGGGGCCCTTCCCTCGTCCGTGTCGATGATCTCGTGCATCAATGCGCTCGAGGTGGCGAAGACCACGACGTGATCGACAATGCTGTACGCCGCGGTCCTCCCCGATGTGTCCGTCGGCGTCCCGACGGAGATCGTGATGCCGTTGTACGTCTCATCCTTCCACCGATAATTTTTGGCCCACGTGCTCGCACGCAGTTTCGCCAGCATGGCGCGCGCCTTGGTGTCGTCACGGGACACCGCATAGAAGGCGGCATGGCTGTCCGCCGTGCTACCGTCCGCAGTGCTCTTCAGGTTCAGCCTGAGGCTGAGACCAATCTCGGAACCGAGCCAGGGCTGGATATCACCGCTGAACGACATCCCCGAATCCTTGAGGACCTGATCGAGCTTGTCGGCGATGGCCTTGTCGGTCTTGTAATCAGGGAAGCTATGCACGGCCCGCAGGAGGTTGACCTTCTGCGGCACGGAGGGATCGAGGTTCGCCACCGCGATCACGTCCGCGGTCGCGGGCACCATCTTCTCGACGGCAGCGTTCGGTTTGACGAGCAGCAACACGGCTGCCGCGCTGACGGCGCCGAGGGCGAGGACCGCCGCGGCGGGAATCAGCAGCCGTCGATGGCGGAGCAACCAGGACTGAGGCGCTGCCGCAGGCGCGACCGGCACGGCCGGCGGGATACCCTGGCCGGGATCGGGCTGGGGGGCTGGGGTCAGGTCGCCTTCGGTGCTCATCGGAGGGATGCCTCACAGCATTAACTCCCCCCGTTCGGGCAACTTGTTAGCTGCGCGTCCTCGTTGCCAGGGCGTTGCCGAAATGCAACTTGGCGAGGGCCTGCATCTCATCGGGCGAGAAGCCGGTGCTCCGGCCGGACTGGAATTGCCGCTCCACCTCGCGGTGGATGGCGACCACCCGGGGGTCCTCCTTGCGCACCAGGGCGGCGCCCTTCAGCCCCAGCGTGGTGTTGATCCAATAGGCGATCCCGGCCAGCCCCGAACGGTCGTTGACGGTGATCCCGAGGGGCCGGTCGAGGATGCGCGCCGTGTCGAAGATGTTGTAGATCTCCTCGTTCTTCAGCAGGCCGTCGGCATGGATGCCGGCGCTGGTGACGTTGAAGCCGGCCCCCGCGAACGGATAGTTCGCCGGCAGCGGCGTTAAGAGATGATCGCGGAAATAGGCCGCCGCCCGGGTAATCGCCGTGGGATCGACCCCGGGCGTCTCCCCGCGCAATCCGATGTGATCGATGACCAGCGCCTCGAGCGGCGGGTTGCCGGTCCGCTCGCCGAAGCCGAACATCGAACCATTTGCCGCCGCGCAGCCATAGAGCCAGGCGGCCACGGTGTTGACTTCGCCTCGATGGAAGTCGTTGTGGCCATGCCATTCCAGATGCTCGGGCGCGACGCCGAGCGTGCCCGTGAAGAACTGCACCAGCCGGGGCACACCTCGCGGCAGGGACGCTTCCGGCCAGGGAAGCCCGAACCCCATCGTGTCGCAAAGCCGGAATTTGACCGGCACCCCGGCCCGCCGGCCCAGCTCCTGCAGCGAGGCGACCAGCGGCGCCACGAAGCCCTCCAGGTCGGCGCGAGTCAGGTCCTCGAGATGGCATCGCGGACGGAGGCCGGCATCGATCACGGACGCCACAACCCGCGCGTAGTCCTCGGCCGCCTGCCGGCGCGTGCGGTTCATCTTCAGGTAGATGTGGTAGTCGGAGGCGGACAGCAGGATGCCGGTTTCCTTGACGCCGGTTGCCTTGACGGCCTTGAGATCGTCGAGCGACGCGCGCATCCAGGTGGTGACCTCCGGGCCCGGCAGCTGCTGGCAGGCCGCGATTGCTTCCCGGTCGACGGGCGTGTAGGCGAAGAACTCGGTCTGACGGATCACCGGCCCACCCAGCTGGTGCACCAGGTCGTAGAGGTGGGTGATCTGCTCGACGGTGTACGGAGCGCGCGCCTGCTGGCCGTCGCGAAAGGTCGTATCCGTCATCCAGATGTCAGCCGGCATCGCCTGCGGGACGCCATTCGCCTCGAAGCGGATCGGCGGAATGCGGCTGTAGGGAAAGTCATCGCGCAGCAGATTGGGCTCGGCGCGATCCAGCACGTCCCAATTGTATGCATATGTTGATTTGCATTGCAATCTATTGACTGTAACGATCAACTCACGTAGGCTTGAGTAAACGTGATCGAGGTCCACGGGGAGCCCTACTTGAGCGCGGCCGAGGCGTGCGAACTGCTGGGCGTCAAGCCAGCGACGCTCTACGCCTATGTCAGCCGGGGCGTCCTACAGAGTTACCGCCAGGGCATTAAGCGTGCGCGCCTCTACCGGAGGGCCGACCTGCAGCGGGTCCTGCACCTGCGCCCGAGCCGGGGCCACCGAGCCCTCCCCCATTCGGCCGACTGGATGGGCGACCCTTAGGCCGTCACCATGTGGGTCGCGCCGCAGATACGGCACTTCTCTTCGCGCTGACCACCCTCGGTCTTCCCTGTGGCCTTCCACGGCCATCCTGACTTCTTGACGTGGCAAATGCACGGCTTTTCCTTCGTCGCTGGCTCTCCCATGGTCTCTCCCCTTTCCCGTAGAATCCGCGGTTACCGAAACGTGCTGTAATCCAGCTCAAACGAGTACACGCAGATAAAGCCTGATTGTCAAGTCATCGAAGCTGAGCGATACGAGGTTTTTGAGCGGATGCACTACGTCTGCTTCCACTATGAGTTCGAGCACGATCCGGTTGATCCTGACGAGGAGTGCGGCGCTGGGGGATGCCCATCGCGCGCCGTCCGACCCCGGCCAGAGCGCCGACCTGCTGCTGAGCCACCGCGCGAATAGGCGGGCGGCAACTCAACGAAACGTGCTGTAGTCCAGCTCCTTCTTGCGCTCGAACGCTTCCTCGCGCGTGTCGAATGTCTGGAAATGGCCGCGTCCGTGCAGCACGTAGATCCCATCGACGTCGTCACGCGTGACCTTCAAGTCGGGAAGATCGATGTTGTAGACCTGGCCCGAATCAGTCGCGCGAAGACGGGGGGCTGCCATGGGCGGATTGTATCGCCGCCGCCGGCCGGTTAGGCGACCGTGACCTCGTCCATCAGGTAGACGTCTTGCACGGCATTCAGCAGCTGAATGCCTTCGCTCATCGGCCGCATGAAAGCCTTGCGCCCCGTAATGAGGCCGGTGCCGCCCGCACGCTTGTTGATCACGGCCGTCTTGACCGCTTCCTTCAGATCGCTCTCCCCTGACGAGGCGCCACCCGAATTGATGAGGCCACTGCGGCCCATGTAGCAGTTCGCGACCTGGTAGCGCGTCAGGTCGATCGGATGATCCGTCGTGAGCTTGTCGTAGACGGCCTTGGCCGTCTTGCCGAACTTCAGGACCTCGAAACCCCGATTCGTCTCGGGCAGCTTCTGCTTGATGATGTCGGCCTCGATGGTGACCCCCATGTGGTTCGCCTGTCCGGTGAGATCGGCCGCCACTTCGTAATTGACCCCGTCCTTGATGAACGCGGGATTGCGCACATAGCACCAGAGCACGGTCGCCATCCCCAACTCGTGCGCCTCGTGGAAGGCGGCGGAGATCTCCTGGATCTGCCGGTCCGACTCCGGTGATCCGAAGTAGATCGTGGCACCGAGCGCGACCGCCCCGAGCTCCCAGGCCTCTTTCACGGTCCCGAAGCGAATCTGATCGTACTTATTGGGGTACGTGAGCAGCTCGTTGTGATTGATCTTGCAGATGAAGGGGATCTTGTGCGCGTACTTGCGCGCGACCGAACCGAGGACGCCGAACGTCGACGCCACCGCGTTGCAGCCGCCCTCGATCGCCAGCTCGACGATCTTCTCGCCGTCGAAGTACGCGGGGTTCGCGGCGAAGGACGCCCCGGCCGAGTGCTCGATGCCCTGGTCGACCGGCAGGATCGAGAGATAGCCCGTGCCCGCCAGACGGCCGTGGTCGAAGAGCGACTCCAGGCTGCGCAGCACGCGCGTCGGACGATCGCTGGTCGAGAAGATCCGCGTGATGAACTCCGGCCCAGGGAGGTGGAGCTGCGACTTCGGGATCGTCTTGCACTCGTGCTCGAGCAAGTCCTGGGCGTCATTTCCGAGGATCGACTCGAGCTTGCTGAGCGACGTCGCGGTGGCAGTGGCCATCTGTTCCTCCTTTTGCGAGGTCTGCCTTTCAGTTTAGGCCTTGGCTCGCTCCTAAACTGAGTCCTGATGGTGGCGCGGTGAGCGGTCGGGTTGCGCGCCTCATCCTCATCGGGGTGGCCACCGGTTTGGCCAGCGGCCTGCTGGGTGTCGGCGGCGGCTTCGTGATGGTGCCGGCCCTGGTCATGCTGGGCACGCCGCAGCGCGAAGCCAATGGCACGTCGCTGGCCGTCATCTTGCCGGTGGCGATCGTCGGCGCCAGCATCCTCGGACACGGCCACCAGGTCGACCTCGAGGTGGGCATCGCGCTCGCCATCGGGGCTGTGGGCGGTGCGGTGGTCGGCGCCCGCCTCACCCGTCGCTTGTCCGACCTGGTCCTGCGCCGGGCCTTCGGCATCATGGCCCTCGCCGTCGGCATCATCATGATCGCCGACGCAGCGCTCCGCGCGGTGGGCGGCAGCGTCAACCTCACCGCGGGTTTCCATCCAACCGGGATCTCGCTCTGGGTCATGGCCCTCGTCGTCGGCGCCGTCGCCGGCGTGCTGAGCGGCCTGCTCGGCATCGGAGGCGGGGCCGTGATGGTGCCGGCGATGACGTTGCTCATCGGGCTGAGCCAGCACGTGGCGCAGGGAACGTCGCTGCTCGTGATCATCCCGACGGCGATCTCGGGTTCGATCACGCACTTTCGGATGGGCAACATCCGGCTCCAAACCGCCGGCTGGCTGTCGGTCGGCGGCGTGCTCGGCGCTGTGGCCGGCGCCCTGCTGGCGCTGGCCAGCCCGGACCAACTCCTGCGCTTTCTGTTTGGCGCCTATCTCGCCTTCACGGGGGTTCGCATGCTGCAGGCGCCGAAGACGAAAGTCACGCAGCCTACAATGGCGAGTCGATGAGCCTGGTCGACTGGTCGATCATCATCATGGGGGGCTGGACGGTGGCCATGATCGCCACCGGGTTGGTTATGGCGCTGCGCCCCGGCGCCGGCGAGCTGCAATACGACGCGTCGGTGACCGAACCCCTCGTGCTACGGCAGGCCGCGGGCGTGATGCCACGCCGGGCCTGGGGTTTTCGCCCACCAGTCCACCACTCCCAGTACGACCCTGCGCCCTGGCAGGTGCAGCCGCCGCAACCCGACGAGCACAGCTTCGACATCGTGGAGCGCGCGACCGACATCAAACGCGAACTTGGCAGTGAGCACCCGCCCTGGGAGCGGCTCGACCGCCAGGGTCTCTAGCGCTTACTCGCCGAGTTCGCGGCTGACTCGGTCGAGCACGTCGAGCATCCGCCGCGAGGTGGCGTGCAGGCTCTCCTGGAGCAAGGTCAACGCATGGTGCGCATCGGCGAGGACATCGGCTTCGCCGGTTAGGTCATCCGGCGTCTGCGCAAAGCGGGGCAGCACGTCCTCGAAGAGCAGCTGGAAGCGCTGCTCCGCGAGCGCCAGGCAGGTCGCCAGGGTGACGATCTGGTCCTCCACCTGCGGATCGAGACCGCGGAGCGCCCGCCAGGCGGGCTCGGGAACCGCGCTGCTGCTGGGTGGCGATGCCCCTGCCATCTCGACCATCATGCTAATGCGCGAATGATCGCTACCGCCGCCGACGGGACGCGCCTGCACTACATCGTTGAGGGAAGTGGTCCGCCGCTGGTGCTGGTCGGCGGACGGACCTCGACCATCGATGGGGCCTGGTGGCGCTACGTCCCGGCGCTGAAGCCGCGCTTCAAAGTGATCGCGCTCGACAATCGCGGCACCGGGGCTTCCGACAAACCGGACACGCCGTACAGCACCGGATTGATGGCAGAGGACGCGCTAACGGTGCTGCGCGATGCCGGCGAAACGTCGGCGCATTGGTTTGGGCTGTCGATGGGCGGGATGATTTTGCAGCAGCTCGCCATCGCGCATCCCGACGCCGTGCGCAGCCTGATCCTGGGTGCGACCCATTGCGGCGGCGAGCGCCCGCCGGTCGCCGACGCGCCGGCGGTCGAGGGTCCGCTGCGCCGCTATGCCAATCTCTACGACGCGCGCTTCATCGCCGAACATCCAGACTGGGTCCAGCAAGACGCCGCGCATTTCGGCAAGATGCCGCTGCACGCCATCGTTCGCCAGGACCAGGCGGTCAAGCGACACGACCTCTGCGACCGGCTGAGTGCAATCCGCCAACCGGTATTGATCATCCAGGGGCGGCAGGACCGAATGGTGCCGCTCGCCCGCGCCGAAGAGCTGCAGCGGGGACTGCCGAACGCCCGACTCCAGGTACTGGACCCGGGCGGCCACCAGGTTCACTCGGAGCAATTCTCGACAGTGCTGCGCCTCGTGGAGGACTTCGTCGAGGAGGTCGAGCGGCAGCGAGCTTAGGCGGCCCTCCAGGTCACCAGCTCGCGGCTGACCTGCTTGTGCAGCCGGCCCTCGACCGCGAGCGATTGACAGTGCGCCAGCGTTTCCTGCAGCGCGAGGCGCTGCTGGAAGACGTTGCGCTGCATGATGCCCTGGAACAAGTCGGCCGCCAGCTGCCAGCCCGATTTCGGAGCGCCAGTGGCGAGGCGGACCAGCGCGGCCTTGCGCGCCTCATGGTGCTCGACGATTTCCTTGATGCGGCTGCGGTGATCAAAAAAGGGATCGCCATGCGCGGGCAGAACGGTTTCAACGTCGAGGCGGCGGACGCGCTCCAGCGACGCGATGTAATCGTCAAGCGGGTCCGCGCCGGATTGCGGGTGTAAGCCGATGTTGGGGCTGATCTTCGGCAGCAAATGATCGCCCGACAGGAGCACGCGGCGCGCCGGCCAGTAGAAACAACAGTGGCCCGGCGAATGGCCCGGTGTCCAGATGACTTCGAGCTCGCTATCGTCGATGGGCAGCCGCTCCGCACCTTCGAGCAGGGTGTCCGGTTCGACGACCGACACGTATTCACGGGCGCCCATCGATGCGCTCTTGAGGAACTCCGCGTCCTCCTCAGGGACTCCGTTGAGGCTCAGCCACTTGCCAACGTCGTACACCAGGTCTTCGGCGCGCGCATAGCGAGGTTCCATCAGCGCAACTTCCAAGCGATGAATGATGAGCTCGGCGCCGGATCGATCACGCAGCTCCCCGGCAAGGCCGAAGTGATCCGGGTGGATGTGTGTGATCAAAATGCGATTGATCCGCCGGACAGCGACTTTTAGTTCGGCCAGCTTCTGGTTCAGGGCCTGTCGGGATTCATCGGTCTGCAGGCCCGTGTCGATCAGGGTAAAGGCGTCGCCGTCGCGCAGTAAGTAAACGTTCACATGCTTCAGCTCGAACGGCATGGGGAGTTCTAGCCGAAAAATGCCGGGCGCGACTTCCACTGACCGGTAACGGTACTCGACTCAGGCGGCGGTTTGGACGGGCTCGTCCGGCCGGCTGGGCACCAGCTTCTGGCCCTGGTCCTTGGTTGGCAGTGGCAGATGCACCGTGTCGGTTGCGATCAGGTCGAGGAAGGCGTCGACCACCCGCGGGTCGAAGTGGCTCCCGCGACCGGCTTTGATCTCTTCGAGCGCCTTGTTGAGGCCAAGCGACGGGCGGTAGATCCGGTCGGCCACCATCGCCTCGAAGGCATCGGCGACCGAGATGATGCGCGACCCCAGCGGAATGTCCTCGCCTTTGAGGCCCTTCGGGTAGCCGGTGCCGTCAAATTTTTCGTGGTGGTGCCGGATCAGTGGGGCGACATGGTGCAGGCCCTCGACCGGACCGATGATGTCGGCGCCGATCTGAGGATGACGCCGCATCCACGCCATTTCGTCTTCGGTGAGCGCCATCGATTGCCGGAGGATCCGGTCCGGGATCCCGATCTTGCCGACGTCATGGAGAATCGCGCCCAGACGGACCGCGGCCGCCTCGTCGCGCGACAGGCCCATCCGCTCAGCGCAGGCGCCCGCCAGCTTGGCCAGCCGCTCCGAGTGCCCACGGGTGTAGCTGTCTTTCGCCTCGATGGCGTTGGCCAGCGCCATGTTGACCTCGGTCATCAGCTTGGCCTCAACGTCACGACGGGTCACGAGCTCCTGGTGGGCCGATACGGCGCGCGCCATCACCGAGCCGACCACGGCCACGACCACGAAGAGGAACAGCCGTTGCAGGATGATCGATCGCTCGTCCGAGACGGTGGCGAGGTATGTGCCGTTCTGCAGCGGTGCGACGGCGCCCGCTGTCAGGTAGAGCACGGCGACCAGCAGCGCGCAGAGCACGGAGCCGCCGGCCCCGAACCGCAGTGCGGATACGGTGATGACGAGGAAGAAGAGCACGGCGAAGGGGCTCTGGTAGCCGCCGGAGGCGTAGGTGATCATCGTCGCCACCAGCATGTCGACCGCGGTAGTCGTGTAGCTGAAGGCTCGCCCCGGACGTTGATGCAAGAACAGCAGCAGCACCGTGCTCAGGCATACGACGCCCCAGGCTGCGAGGATGGCGTTGATCCGGCCCTGGTCGTAGCCGGGTGCCGGGTTGAGGTTGTTGAGGATGACGGCGAAGATCAGCAGCGTCCACCGAAAGAGTCCGGTGAGCCGCTCATTGCTGAGGTTGATCAGACTCTCGGCCGGGTCCTGGGAGCGCTGCCGGCCCTTGCGCGACGCATTGCGGGCGGCGGCCATTGCCGAAATTATCAGGCCGCTCTGTGACGGAGAGCGTTACAAACCGGTCGCATTCCATGGCGCGGTCTGACCAACCTAGGCCGGCAGGCGCACGCCCAGAAAATCCGACAGCACCTGCCTGACGTCCTGGAAGCGGAGGAAGGCGGTGTCGGCCTCGGCCAGGGCTCGATCAACCGCGTCAAAGCCATCCCTGAGCGGGCCCGCCAAACCGGTGGTATTGACCTGCGCCCGTTCGGCGTGCGCCGCGCGCAGTTGCTGGCCGATCGCCTGTGTCGACGCGCTGTAGTCCCGGGCGATGCCCTGCGCCTGCTGAAGCACGACCTGGAGGTCTTCAGGGGTAAGCGTCCGTCCGGCATATTGTTGCTTCAGGATCGCCACCTGGATCGCCACCGCCGCGGCAGCCTGTCCAGCCCGGCTCATATCGGCGCCGATGGCCGCCAGGTGCGCCGTCGCATCGAGGTTGCGTCCCGCAGCCGGGACCACGCTCGCCGCGCGCAGCGCCGGGTCAGTGCGGGCTCGCCGGCCGGCGTCACTGAAGTCCCGCTCAGCCTGCACCAGCTGGTCTGCTACGACCCGCAGTTGCCCCGGATCGGCGGACTGGACGGCCGCGCTCATGCCGGCCTGGGCTGCCACCAGCTCCTGTCGGCCGCTGTCCAGGTGCTGGTAGACGGCGGTGCCGGCGTAGCCGGTGTAACCCACCACCGCCAGCAGCGCCAGCACGATGACCGCGATCACCGCGCCGCGGCCGTGGGCCTTCATGCCCCCACCCTACCCTCCGCCGCAAGCTGGGGGAGGCAACCACAAAAAAGCGGGCGCCCGGGGCGCCCGCTCTCAATTGCCTGGACTTGGCTCAGGCCGCCGCCCGATTACCGGTCACCAACCGGACCAGGAACAGCAGGATCACGGCGCCGATGAATGCAGCGATGAAGCTGATGATCAGTCCGCCGCTGGTCACACCGAGCAACGTCGAGAACAGCCACCCGCCGAGGAACGCGCCGATGACGCCGACAACGACATCCATGAGCACTCCGTACCCGTGGCCGCTTACGACCCGCCCGGCCAGGGCGCCCGCGATACCGCCGATGATCAGAAACACGATGAGATGCATGCGTTCTTCCTCCTGCCTGTGAAAGTTGGTACTGACATACTTTGTACCCGATTTGTACCTAATATGTCAATCCCGCTATCACAAAAGGGGTTAGGGATCAGCCGGCGAGCTGCTGGTCGAGGGTCGACAGAGCCCGGCTTTCGCCTGGCACCCCGGCGAAGAGATCCCGTTCCAGGACCCCGGTAACCCAGGGATCAGGAAAGGCTCGAACAAATAGTTCGGCTGACCCGCCGGCTCCTCCAGCGATCGACGTCGTCACGCTCACCAGCGGGCTGCTGGTCGACGTCCGGTAATAGAGCTTGGCCGGCAAGGCCGCGGATCCGCCGGCGGTACGGCGCACGCGTGAGAAAGCCCAGGCCGTGGCATCTCTGACGGCCGGCTGTGTGCCATCGGCGACCACCACGTGTGGGCGGACGCTGGCCATGACGTCGGCCAGGAGGTCCTCGAGCACGGCCGCGGTCAACTCGCTCGGCGCATAGTCGAGCAGCAGGAGGTCACGCACGCCCAGCCGGCGCAGCGCCGGCAGGTGGTCCACTCCTTGCCAGTCCCGAGCACCGGCACAGACCAGGGTCACAGCGGTGCCCGAGGCCGCATAGTGGGCGAACGCGGTTCCGCAGAAGTCGGCGGCCTGGTGTGGATCCGCCACGACGCCCAGCAGTCGAAAGGGCACATCGGATAATCGAGCCGGCACGCCGATTCTTTCAAGGGGCCCCGCTCCGGCGTGAAAAGCGGAGAGAAAAGGGGCCCCTCCGGCGTGAAAAAGGCGGGAGAAAAGGGGCCCCGCTCCGGCGTGAAAAAGCGGGAGAAAAGGGGCCCCGCTCCGGCGTGAAAAAGCGGGGAGAAAATACCGGCTTGCTTAAACGGCGGCGCGGGCGCTGGAAAGCAGGCGGTCATAGGCGTGCTTGAGCTGCGGGTAGCGCAAGAAGATCAGGTGGGCAAATTCCTGGGTTAGCGCTCGTGGCGGCCGGACCAGCCGCATGCCTGCCTCGCTCAGCAAACGATTGCCCTTCCGCCCGTTGCAGCGCCGGCAGGCGATTACCTGGTTCTCCCAGCTGTTGGCGGCACCCCCACGCGAGGTTGGCACGACGTGATCGACGGAGAGCTGCGAGGACGGCATCCCTTTGCCGCAGTACTGGCAGGTGCCATCGTCGCGCAGGAGGAGGTTTCGCCGGTTCGCCCGCAGCAAGCGCCTGGGGATCTGGATGTTGGACAGCAGCCGGACGATGACAACGTCCTGACCAAAGCAACGCCGCGCCATTGCTTGCTCGACCGCCTGCCGGGCAACATCGTCAATGAAGGTGACGCGCTGCTTGGTCAGCAGGACGACCAGCCGCCGCTTACTGATCACGTTCAGCGGCTGAAGTGAGGCGTTTAGCAGTAGGACGAGTTCGAACGACCTCCTGTTGTCGGGTTTCCGCCCTCGGGCGCCACTAATATAACGGAGTTCGTTCGCGCAGTTTTCGCCTCTTCTAGCTGGCGGCCTTGACCCGCCGGTCGATCGGGACGTAGGCGACGTCCTTCTCCCCCAGGTACTCGGCCCGCGGCCGGATCAGGCGGTTGTCGGCGTACTGCTCGAGCACATGCGCCGACCAGCCCGCCACCCGGCTGACGGCGAAGACCGGCGTGAACATGTCGATCGGAATCCCCATGGTGAAGTAACAGGACGCCGAGTAGAAGTCGACGTTGGCATAGAGGTGTTTCTTCTGCATCACCACCTCCTCGAGCTTGCGCGAAATCTCGTACCAGCGAAGGTTGCCGATGTGTTCTCCGAGCTCTCGCGACATCTCCCGCAAGTGAGTGGCCCGCGGGTCTTCGGTGCGGTACACGCGATGGCCGAAGCCTGAGATCTTCTGATGCGCGGCGAGCCGCTCGGTGACATAGGCCTCGACGTGAGACGGTTCGCCGAGTTTTTGCAGCATCTTCATCACCTGCTCGTTGGCGCCGCCGTGCAGGGGACCCGCCAGCGCGCCAATCGCCGACACGATCGCCGAATACATGTCGGCCAGGGTGGCCGCGGTCACCCGCGCGGCAAACGTTGACGCGTTGAGCTCGTGATCCGCGTGAAGGATAAGGGCCAGGTCCATCGCCCGGACATAGAGCGGATCAGGCTCCGCGCCGAAGAGCATCCGCAGAAAATTTTCCGCGTGGCTCCCATCAGGTTCCGGGTCGACGGGCTTGCGGCCCCGCCGGATCTGTTCGTACGCCGCGATGATCGTCGCCGTTTGCGCGGTCACTCGCATGGCTTTCGCCACGTTCGCCTCGCGGGACGCGTCGTGCGCCTGCGGATCGTAGAAGGCCAGCGCCGAGAGGGCGGTCCGCAGCGCGTCCATCGGGGTCGCGCTCCGCGGAAAGTCGTTCATCAGCGTCAGGATCTGGGTGGGGAGCGCTCGGTGTGACGCCAGCTGGGCGCTGAACTGATGCAGCGCCTCGCGGGTCGGCAGTGATCCGAACCACAGCAGGTAGGTCGTTTCCTCGAAGGAGGAGTTCCGGGCCAGGTCGTGGATGTCGATGCCCCGATAGGTCAGCTTGCCCTGCGCACCGATGATGTCGCAGATCGCGGAGTTCGCCGCAATGACATCCTCGAGGCCGGCTTTGGTTGTCGACATACGAGCCAAGTATAGGAACCGGTCATAGACTTAATGCGCGGTGCGCGAGTGAGCTGGAAGTCAGCCGTCAAGGATTCGGGCAAGGGCTACTACACGCTGCACGCGCAGGAGATCGGATCCGTCCCGGTACGGCTGTTCCTCACGCCCAATCTGCTCGACCAGGTCGAGGAGTCGATCTATCCGCAGATCGTGAACGCCGCCAGCTTTCCCGGTGTCAAGCTGGTCGCGATCACGCCCGACGTGCACCACGGCTACGGGGTGCCCATCGGCACGGTGCTCCTGACGGACGCGGAGACCGGTGCCGTGGCCATGGGTCCCGTGGGATTTGACATTTGCTGCGGAATGATGTCCGCCTCCAGCGATGTGCCGCTGAGCGCCGCGACGCCCGACAATCGGCTGCGGTTCAATCGGGAGGTCACGCGGCGCGTGGCGCTTGGACCCGGCAAGGTCAGCCGTACGCCGCTCAAGAGCCTGACGCAGAAGCAATTCGAAGCGATCATCCGCGGCGGCGCCGCCTACTACGCGGAGCGCTATGGCGAGCGGGTGGACCGAACGCGCACCGAGCGTGACCGGCTCCCCGTCGATGACTCGTGGCAGCCACCCTGGGGCGGTCAGGGACGCCCCGAGCGCGGCGTTCCCCAGCTCGGCACCTTGGGCGGCGGCAACCACTTCATCGAACTACAAGTCAACCTGGGCACCGACACGCTATACGTCCAACTGCACTCCGGCAGCCGCGGCTTTGGCCACGGGCTGGCGACGAACTATTTCCACCTCGCAAAAGGGGAAAACCCGGCCATCAAGGCGCTCGACCTTGGCTATTTCACGCCAGAGTCAGCGCACTACCGCGATTATCTGAACGCGGTGGCGGCCGGCGGGAACTTCGCCATCGTGAACCGGCTTGTCATGTTCGAGCAGATCTCGATGGCATTCGAGGAGGTCTTTGGCAAACCACTTTCGCTTGTCTACGAAATCAGCCACAACCTCGTCCAGCGCGAGCACCATCCCGAGTTCGGTTGGGTCCACGTGCACCGCAAGGGCGCAACGCGCGCGTTTCCAGCCGGCTACGACGACCCGCAGGCCGGACACCCGATTCTCATCCCGGGAAGCAACCGGGACTCGAGCTTCATCCTCCGGGCGGCGGATCAGGCCCATGCGAGTGGCTATAGCGTCAACCACGGGTCCGGCCGCCGTATGTCGCGCAACGCCGCCAAGAAGGTCTTGAAACAGGACGTCGTCAATACGGCCTATCGCGAAGCGGGCATCGTCGTGAACACCGACGGCGTGGTCCCCATCGACGAGTCAAAGGACTGCTACAAATCGTCTCGCGAGGTCGTCGAAGCCGTCACCCGGGCGGGTCTTGCGACGATCGAGCATGAGCTGCGGCCCCTGGCGTCGATCAAAGGAACGGAATGATCAGGGCGACAGCGAAACCGTCTGCGATTCTGATAACAGGCCACCACCGCTGACCGTCATCGTGATCGACGATTCGGACGTCCGAATCTCGATCGCTCCCGATGAATCCGTCCCGGGCTGCACCAGTTGGAGAATCGCTGTCTTCAAGCTCGACCCGGTCTCGAGGCCCAACCTCTCATTGAAGCCCGAGGCACGCCTGATAACAGGACAGATGATGAACGTGCCGCGGGTCGTCCGCGTCACCTTGGGCGCATCAAGGACGAAGGTCCGGATCACGCGGTCGATCCGGCCCGTGGTGAACTCGGTGTAGTACAGGTTGTCGGCGGAATCGAGGGCGATGCCCTGCGGCTGCTGGATGCCAGTGATGACGCTGACCTGATGACCCTGCGCGTCGAGCTCGTGGATCGCGTTGTCTCCGAGCGTATTGACGAAGATGTGAGCGGCTCGGGCGACAAGGACATCGTCGGGTGTTGGCAAGGTGGCGAATCGATGCCGTGCCGGATCGAGCACCCAGAGCGCGCCACCCTCGTCGGCAACGAAGATTCGCCCGGTCGCGTCGAGGGCGGCCCCGACGGGACGTACCATGCCGCTCGCGATCTGCGTGGCGGTCTTGCCATCGGCGGTGACGCGCCAGACCACACCGTTGGGACTGTCCGGCACGATGACAGTGCCGCCGGTCGCGAGCAGATTGCCCGAGGCATCTCGCTCCGGGAGCACCGGGCCGATGCCGTCGAGGCCGTCGCGTCCTGTCCCGTTCGGAAACCCGTGCCACAGGCTGACGGCGTGCGTTTGCGGATCAATGGCCACGACACGATTGCGGCCCTGCTCCCCGACCAGGATCCGCCCATCGGCTTGCACGACGATCCCTTCCGGCACCGACATGCCGCCGGCGACGAGCTCGATCGCACCGTCGGCCTTCAACACGGAGACCGTTCCAGCGGTGATGTCGCTGAAGAGCAGGCGGCCCTCATTGTCGAAGGCGAGGTCATCCGGCGCCGGCTGATTCCGAAGCAAGACCTCCGGACCCGCCGATGCCAGCGAGGCGGGGCAGGACGCGAGCGCTGGCGTGGTAGAGCTTGCCGTCGCGTTGTGCGTCGGAGACGCCGTGGGAGCCGGCTGACAGGCGCCAACCGCCAGGAAGACGGCCAGCGAAGACAACCAGCGATGACGTTTGACCCGCATGAAAAGCCGGTCTACGATGGCATCGTGCTCAAAGTCATTTCCGCTCCTGAACTCGCCCGCAACCTCGATCCCATTCTTCAGGCTCTGGAGGAAAGCGGCACCTCGTTGATCGTCAAACATCACGATCAGCCCGCGGCCCTGCTGGTCCGCTTCGACGCCTATGTTGCCATGCTGGCGACGATGGATTACTCCGGGTGGGAGCGCTGGATCGAGGAAGTGCGAGCGGCCTTCCCGACATCCGTATTCGCGCCACCACGCCGGCCCAAATCCGTTTTCCCCGCATTCATCGATCCCGAGGACATTGGTTACGCGCCGCAGCACGGGCAGCTTGGCACTGCAGCGGGGCGGCGCCGGCTCGCCGAAGAACTGGGGACGATGGGCATTGGGCTGGACGAGCAGCAGCTGGGATCGGTCTACTCGCTGGTGCTGAGCCTTGCCGAGCGCAAGCGCGTGCTCTATGCCGAGGATCTGAAGCTGGCCGTCGATGAGGCACTCGGCCGAAGCACGCCCGGGCGGTATGCCCTCAAAGACGTCCAGGTGCATTCACAGAGCGGGGTGTCGTGCAACGCGGAGGTCTCCCTCACCGATGACGGCACCGTCAAAACCGGCAGCGCGACCGGGACCGGGACGCTCGATGCAGTCTTTCGCGCTATTCAGGACGTGACTGGTGTGCTGGCGGAGCTCGAAGATTTCAGCCTCGCGGCGGCGACCCAGGGCACGGACGCGCTGGGCGAGGCGGTCGTGACGCTGAGCCAGGGATCGCACGTCGTCATCGGCCGCGCGATGGCACTGGACGTCATCGAGGCGGCAGCGAAGGCCTACGTGAATGCGCTCAATTGGCTGGTGCGAGATAAGAACCCCCACCCAGGCCCTCCCCCGCAAGCGGGAGAGGGAGAAGTGCTGCCGGTGGGGAGAAAAAGCTAGCTCAGCGGCGGCTCGAGGCTGAGTCGATCGTCGGCGGCGCCGCCGACACGTCGACTGCCGATGGCGCCCAGGCCGGCCAGCGCGCGCGCATGGCGATCACGCGCGCCGCGGACGCCTGCACCTGGTCCATCGGGATCGCGCCGCTGCGCACTTGCTGCTTGACCATCTCGATCGCTGACGCCTCGTAGGCGGCGTCAGCGCTGTTCAGCAGCACCAGGTCGTTGCCCGCCACCACCGCGGCGATGGTCGCTTGCGGTAGCCCGTAGAGCGTGGTGATCCCGCCCATGCCAAGGCCGTCGGTCACGATCACGCCCTGGAACTGCAGCTGCTCGCGCAGCAGGCCGGTGACGACCGCACGGGAAAAGAGCGCCGGCGTCCCACTCGGGTCGAGACCGGGAACGACCAGCGAGGTGGTCATCACGGCATCAGCACCCGCATCGATCCCCGCTTTGAAACTGAGCGCCTGGGTCGCGGCCCAGCGTGCGAGGCTCTCAGGGTCGGTTGGCATGGCGCTATGCGGATCACCGGCCGCCCCACCGAGCCCGGGGAAGTGTTTGAGGGTCGCGGCGACCCCTCCGTCGTGCAGGCCGTTGACGGCGGCGGCAACGAGCGGCCCGACCGCGCGCGGATCACTTCCGAACGAGCGGTCGCCGATCACGCCGTCGGCCGGATTCCACCGTAGGTCCGCGACCGGGGCGAGGTCGAGCTGGATGCCGAGCGCGTGAAGGCCGGACGCCGTGGCCGCCACTGCCCCTCGGACGCCGTCCGGACCGCGGGCACCGAGCTCCAGTTCTGAGGGAAGCGCGGCTACACCGTCGTGGATCCGCATCACCCGGCCACCCTCTTCGTCGACCGCGATCAGGAGCGGCGCCGGTAGGCCGGCTTCGCGTCCGAGCCGCTGCAACTCCGTGGTCAACCGGAGAAGACTGGCGGCGTCGGTGAAGTTGTCGCTGAAGATCAGCACCGTGCCCACCTTCTCGTCCAGGATGAGGTGGCGGAGCCCATCGGTGATGTTCGGCCCACCGAAGCTCGCCGCCATCATCTGACCGACGGCCATGTCGACCGTCAAGGGCGCCGGTCGTGGGTCGGGCGTGGCTGATGGCGTCATGGGACTCGGTGACGGGGTCGGCGTGGTCGTCGGGACGACGCGCGCGACCTGGGCGGTTGGGCGCGCCGAGCTTGGGCCTAGCGCGGCCGGAAGCGCCGCCATCACCAGCAATACGATCAGGCCAGGACGGACGAGGTAGCGAGCGGGCCGCAAAAAAGGCCGCCTGCTAGTGCTTGAAGGTGCGCCCTACTAGTGGTTGAAGGACGGGTTCAAGCAGACTGAATAGGAAACTAAAGATCAGCAGGAAGATCAAGTAGACGAAGAAGACGCCCGCGACGACGATCCCGATCAGGAGCCCCTTGGAGAAGCGCTCCATATCGAGCCGCACGACCTTGATCAACAACCCGGCCATCAGCAAGCCGAAGGCGGCGCCGATCGGGTTGGGGAAGCCCAGCAGCGCACCAATGGGAACGGCCAGGTAGCAGGCGAACTCGGGCAGCGTCCGCGGGATCAGCGAACGCCGCGGCGCAATGACGGCGGCGGCGACGGCCGGAGCGGCGAGGTAGCCCTTGCACTTGCCGCACGTCTGGTTCTCGGGCGCGTTGTAGCGGTACCCGCAGTGCGGGCAGGCCTTGAGGGTCATCGCTACCTCAGGCGGCTCCGCGGAGCCGAAGCACTTCCTGCTCCAGCTCGCTGATCCGGTTGTCCCGCTGGACGATCATCTTCTTGTGTTCGGACAGGACTTTCTTGGTGAAGCGGCTGGCCATGTACCAGCGCACCCGATCGACGAGGCTGATGACGAGGACCATCAGCGCGCCGATGGCGGCGCAGGCGAGCATCACGACCCACGTGGGGATGTCCTTGTAGGTAGCGCCAACAACATTGATGACCGCCGGCTGCTGGTTGCCCACCGAAAAGAGGGCGAGCACGATACCGAGCGCCAACGCGACGAGCCACCCGACGATCGCCATGCGCCTGTCACCCCCCAGGTTCGGTCAGCGGTGTCGCACCGACGGGCGAATCTTCGCCCGGCTCGTATAACCGGGCGCGGCGGCGCGAACTTGCGGGCCGATACACTGCGAACTTGATGGCGCTCAGCACGAAATCCGTCTGGAGCAGCCCGGCCGAGCCCGCGCAGCTGCAACCATTCCGTTTTCGCGGTGGAACCCGGGGAATCCTCCTGATCCACGGCTTTGCCGGGACGCCCCCGGAAATGCGCGGCATGGGGCAATTCCTCGCCGCGGGCGGCTACGACGTCATGGGGCCGTTACTCGCCGGACACGGGCTCACGCCCGAGGCGATGGCCGCCACCCGCTGGCCCGACTGGGTCCGCTCCGCCGAGGATGCTCTCGCGGAGCTTCAGCGTGACTGCGCCGACGTGTTCGTCGGCGGCCAGTCGCTGGGCGGCACGCTGGTCCTCCACCTGGCGGCCACCCATCCCGAGGTGCGCGGCGCCTTCACCATGGGGGCGATGAGCTCGCCCGTCTACTTCCGCGATTGGCGGATCAAGGCGATTCGCGGGCTCAAGTACGTGGTGCGCTGGCATGAGCCTGGTGACGATGTCGACCTCGGCGACCCCAGCGCCGTGCGTCTGCTGCATAGCTACGCCCGCCGTCCCACCGTCTGCATCGAGAGCCTGATGTCGCTGCTACGCGTCGTCGACCGGGAGCTGCCGCGCATCGCCATCCCCTCGCTGATCACCCATGGCCGCCGCGATCGGACCGTCGACGTCGCCAACGCGCCGCACATCCTGGCGACCATCGGCTCGGCCGACAAGCGGCTGATCTGGTTCGAGCGCTCGGGCCACGCCATTACCGTCGACCTCGAGCACGACACCCTCTTCGCGACGGTGCTGGATTGGGTGAACGCCCACTGATGGGCGGCTGGCCGGCACAGGAGGCGCGGCGCGCGCCGCATGGCATGATCGCGAGTGTCAACCCGCTGGCGAGTGCGGCGGGCCTCCGGGTGCTGCGCGACGGCGGGAACGCGACGGACGCCGCGATCGCGGCTGGAGCGGTGCTCACCGTGGTCGAGCCGTGGAGCGGTCAGCTGGGGGGCGACGCGTTTCTCCTGGTGGCGGCGGCCGAGCGGGGTACCGTGACGGCGATCAACGGCAGCGGGGCCGCTCCGCACCACGCCACCATCGACCGCTATCTGGCCCTCGGTCGAATTCCCGAGTCGGGCTGGCTGGCGGCCAGCGTCCCGGGCATCGTTGACGCCTGGCAGGTGGCGCTCGAGCGCTTTGGCACGCGGCCGCTGGGCACGCTGCTCGAGGACGCGATCAGGTACGCGCAGACAGGTTTTCCCCTCACGGCCCGGCAAGCGCGCCAGAACGCCGAAATGGCCGCCACCGCCGCCGAGTTCCCCGACACCAGGGCGGTCTTCTTTCCCGATGGGCGGCGGCCCGAGGCCGGTTTTCGGCTTCGGCAACCCGACCTTGCCCGTACGCTGCGGACCATCCAGACGGAAGGAGCGGCGGCGTTCTATCGCGGTCCCATCGCCCGGGCGATCGTGGCAGCCTCCAATCGAGGCGGTGGGCTCTTTTCCGAACGCGACCTGGCCGAGCACCGCACGGACGTCCTCGACGCGATCCAGGCGACGTACCGCGGCTGGACGGTCTTAGAGCAGCCACCGGTGTCCCAGGGGCTGATCGTACTGATCGCGCTCAAGATCCTGGACGGCCTCGATCTGCCCAGCGACCCGGCGGATCGCGTCCACCTCCAGGTGGAGGCCCACAAGCTGGCCCTGAGGGAACGCCTCGAGCACGTTGGGGATCCCGCGTTCTCCCCCACCGCGATCGACCACCTGTTCTCAAAAGAGCGCGGCCATGCCCTGGCGCAGCGGATCGACCGGAGGCGCGCCGCGGCCCTCCAGCACGAAGCGGCCGGCCAAGCGGATACAACCTATCTCTGCGTGGTGGACGAGGCACGCAACGTGGTGTCCTACATCCACAGTCTCTACGCCGGCAACGGCGTGGTGGCGGGCGACACCGGCATTTTGCTCAACAACCGGATGAACTGCTTCAGCCTCGATCCGAATAGCCCCAACCGGCTGGCGCCGGGCAAGCGGCCCGTACACACGCTGAACTCCTGGATGCTGCTGGAGAACGGGAAACCTCAGATTGTCGGCGGTACGCCCGGGTCGTTCTGGCAAGTCCAGACCAACCTGCAGCTCATCACCAACCTGATCGACCTCGGCATGCCCCTTCAGGCCGCACTCGATGCGCCCCGCTGGACGATGGGCGGACAGACCACCTGGTCGGACTCCGGCCTCAGCCTCGAGGCCCGCTTCGGCGATGCCGTCATCGGGTCGCTGCGCGAACGCGGCCATACGGTGCGGGCGATCGGCGACTGGGCCGCGGGGGGAGCGGCCCAGGTCATCCGGATCGAGGACGGGATGCTAACCGGAGGCGGCGATCCGCGACCGGGTACCAGCAGCGTGATCGGCTATTGATGGACCACGTGGGGAAGTGCTTGTCTTTGCGGAGAGCCGATGCTATAAATCGCAGGTAACAGCAGCGGGTCCTCATCCGCATGAACCACGCGCGAACTCTGCATCGAGCATCCGAGGGAGGAAAAATGCCAGCGAAGAAGAAATCCTCGACTA
>DASZZN010000046.1 GCA_035544955.1 Candidatus Dormiibacterota bacterium | reverse complement strand
GGTGGCAGCCTCGCCGTCGCTCGCGATCGTCACCGCTTCGGTGCGCACCAGCGCAATCGCCGGCCCCTCGGCGGCGTCGGGCTGGACCAGGGGCAGCCTCGCGCCGCGCACTTCGACCTCCCCGCCCCGCACGACGCCGGGAAGACGATTGGTGAGGCCGACGAACTCGGCGACGAAGGGCGTCGCCGGCCGCGAGTAGATCGTCGTCGGCGGTCCCAGCTGCTCGATCCGACCCGAGTGCATCACCCCCACGCGGTCGGCGATGGCCAGCGCTTCCTCCTGGTCGTGGGTCACAAACAGGGTGGTGATCCCGACCTCGAGCTGCACCCGACGGATCTCGTCGCGCAGCCGTGCCCGAACCTTGGCGTCGAGTGCGGATAACGGCTCATCGAGCAGCAGGACCTTCGGCTGGATCGCGAGCGCCCGAGCGAGCGCCACGCGCTGCTGCTGGCCGCCGGACAACTGATGGGCGAACCGATTAGCGAATCCGGACAGCCCGACGAGGTCGAGCATTTCGCCCGCCCGCTGGCGCCGCCGGTCGGCGCCCACCTTGCGCATCTGCAGGCCGAACGCCACGTTCTGCCAGGCCGTCATATGCGGAAACAGCGAATACGCCTGGAACACCATGCCGACATCGCGCTTGTTGGTCGGCTGCCCGGTGACGTCCTCACCGCCGACCACCACCCGTCCGCTGTCGGCTTGCTCCAGACCCGCGACCAGCCGCAGCGCCGTCGTTTTGCCACAGCCGGATGGCCCGAGCAGGGCGACCAGCTCGCCCGGGGCCATGGTCAGACTCAAGCCGTCGAGCGCGGTCACCCCCGCGTAGCGACGCTGGAGGTTCTCGAGTCGAACCTCGACACCAGCGCGCGTGGCGGTCCCCACCCCGGCGGCCGCGACCGCAGTCGTCACCTCAGGCCTCCTCCAGCCGCGCCCGGGAACGGGAGACCGGCGCGCTCAGGAGCCACGCGCGCCCGTGCCCGCCCGAAGAACGACAGAATCACGAGCAGGATAAAGGCGAACATCAGCGACGCCACGGAGACCGCGATCGACGTCCCCGCGTTGGCCAGGCCGAGCTGGAAGATTTCGACCTGGAGGTTGAGGTAGCTGAGCAGGTTCGCGAAGGTGAACTCACCCAGGACCAGGGCGACGGAGAGCAGACACGCGTTGAGGAGCGCGCCAGACATGTTCGGCGCAATGACGCGAAACATCACCGTGCCCCAACCAGCCCCCAGGCTGCGAGCCGCTTCCGACAGTGTCTTGACGTCGATTGCGGAAAGACCGGCGTCGAGCGCGCGGTACGCGAACGGCAGCACCAGGATGACGTATGCAAACGAAAGCAGGAAGATCGTATCGACGAGGTTGATCGCCATCCACCGGTAGACGGGCGATAGCCCGACCACGAGGACGATCGCGGGGATGGTGAGGGGCAGGAGGCAGAGGAATTCGATAGTCCGCTTCAGCCGTGGCAGCCGGAGGCGGACCCAGATCATGGTCGGCAGCAGCAGGACCACCATGGCGACGGAGGTGATCGCGGCGAGACCCAGCGAGTCGCGGATGGCCCCAAGCAGGTCGGGGTAGGTCACGATGGTCGTCCACGCATCCAGCGTGCGCGGCGCGCCGACATGGTTGCCTCGCGTGGAAAACTCGAACATCGCACCGATCGGAATGAGGAAGAAGGCCCCGCCCAGGACGAGCACGATCACACGAAACACGCGCAGCCTGAGCCGGCGAGCGCGCGTCATCGGCCGGCCTGGTGAGCTGGGTTCATCGAAGCCACCGCGACGTCCTGCGTTGAAGCAGGGCATAGAGCGTCATCACGATCGCCACGATCACGACCATGCCCAGCGCCAGCGCTTGCGCGAGTCCCGGGTTGCTGCGCCCGGTCTCACTGGTGAGAAAGTTGCTGATCGCGATCGGCACGATTGGATTGCCCTGGCTGATGAGTGCGGCCGCGGTCGCGTAGGCGGAGAACGCGTTGGCGAAGAGCAGCAGTGTGGCGCCGAGGAAGGCCGGGGCCAGCAGCGGACCGGCGACGTAGCGCCAGTAGTGCCAGGTGCCGCCGCCGAGGCTCTCGGTTGCCTCCCGCCATTGCGGGCGGATGCCGTCGAGTGCCGGGAGAAAAACCAGCACCATCAGCGGAATCTGAAAGTAGGTGTAGACGAGGACCAGACCCGGTAGCTCGGTGAGCCACACGCCATTCGCAAAGATGTCGAGGCCGCGGTCCTGAAGCCACAACCTGATGAAACCCACGCTGCCGATGGTGGCGATGAAGGCGAAGGCCAGCGTCACACCGCCGAACTGGGCGAGCACGCCACAAGCGGACGAGACCACCCGACGCAGCACACCGCGTGGGTTTCCGGTGGCGACCGCGTACGCTAGCAGCGCACCGGCCACGGCGCCAACGACGGCACTTGCCGTGGAGATCAGCAGGCTGCTAACAAAGGCGTTGACAACGAACCCCTGGTTCAGATCGGTGATGTTGGACAGGGTCGGGCCATCCTTGCCAGCGAACGCGCCCACGACGACGATCACGGTGGGGAGGAGCAGGAACAGGCCGACGTAAACCAGGAATGGAAGCGCGCCGATCCAATGAAGCGGGAAACGGCGGCCGCCCTCTTGCGGGCGGCGCGCCGTCTTGACGTCCGGATTACCGGCAGCGATCAACCCATGGCCTTGGACCAGTTGTCTTTGAGGTAGGCATTGGCCGCTGCCGCCTGGTCATCGCTCATGAAGACCGGCGTGCCCTTCACCGGCGGTAGCGCCGCCGCCGCGGCCGCGTTGACAGTCCCCGCGGCGGTCATAGCCGCCATGCGAATGGGGTGGGCACCGCCCTTGAGGAACTCGTTCTGGCCTGCGTTCGAATACAGGTACTCCTCCCACAAGCGGGCGGCCGCCGGGTGTGGTGCACCTTTGTTGATGGCCTGCGCGTAGGCAGCAACCACGGGGTTCGCCGGCAAAAAGAGCTTCCACGTCGAGACGTCCTTGACGTGCGTCTGGGAGTTGTAATCCCATTCGAAGAGGACCGGCGTGGTGCCTTCCTTGACCGTAGCCGTCGTCCCGATCACGTTGACCCAGTTGCCCTTCGCCTTCAGCTGCTTGAAGAAATCGACGCCCTTGCTGATGTCATCGAGCGAACCACCGTTGTTTAGGCTCACCTCCATGATCGAGTTCACCGCCTGGTTCGAGCCCAGCGCGTTGCCGGGAAGGGCGACTTTGCTCTTGAAGGCATCACCAAGGAGATCCTGAACCGAAGTGATGGCCGGCACCTTGCTGGAGTCATAGCCGATCGCCATGGCGCCGCTGTAATCCTGGACCCACAGTCCCGTGGGCTCCTTCGAGCTCGCTGCAATATCGCTCCACGTTGAGACCTGATACGGAGCAAAGCGGTCGACATTCTTCAGAGCGACCGCCATACCGACGTCAACCACGTCGGGAGCGCGAGTCGTGCCGGCGAGTGTGCCGATCGCGTCGACCTCCTGCTGGCTGCTGTCGTTGGGAGCGGCCGAATTGACGTGGATGCCGTATTTGTTTTGGAACGCCGTGATGGTGACGCCGTAGTTGGCCCAGTCAGGAGGAAGCGCGATGACGTTCAGCGTGCCCTCTTTCTTGGCCGCTGCGACCAAGGCGTCCATCCCACCCATGTCGGCGGCGGACTTGGCGCTCGCCGCGCTCGTGCTCGCGGCGCTGCTCGAGCCGCAAGCGGTCAGCAGGATCACGGCCCCAGCCAGGATGCCGAGGCGGCGCAGACCGAGGTGCCGGTTCATCTGCCGTCCCCCCCGAGCTGGCCGCCGTTGGCCAGAACGTCGAGTCGCCGAAGCCAAGCGTATTCCATATTCCCCTCCCTTCAGAGTCGGGCTAGTGTGTTCCCACGTTTAACCATCTCCGCCACCGGATGTCAAGGCCGGCTGGTTAAGCCTCGATTACCCGGTCAGGGGCGCGGTCAGGCCGGCTTCTCGCTGCTGGTTACGCTCCGCCTGAGGCGCGAACCAGAGGGGCAAACGTCTCGCGGACTGCACGCTCGCCATCCTGGCCGTTCGCGGTGATCGCCAGTGTGATCCCGTCCGGCGAATCCGACATCGCGAAGGCCATCCAGGCGCAGCATTCGGCCTCCAACCGGACAAGCTCAGTGAGCGAGTCCCCAAGGCCGCGGGCTGCAGCGAAGCGAAAGCTGAGGCCGCCGGCTATGGTGGCGGACGCCGCGATATAGCTTCCGACCTTGAGCCACGCGGCCTCTCGGTCCTGATAGTCAGCGGTGGTCAGGGTACACACCAAATCGTTCTCTTGCATGCTCACTACGCTCGCACTTCAAGTAGACTTGAAGTCAAACATGAACACGAAATTGCTACAGACTGGCACGTCCGTGAAGGCGTCTCTCGGCATCGGAGAGGTTGCGGCTGCCACCGGTCTCCACGCATCGGCCATTCGATACTACGAAGACGCCGGCGTCTTGCCAAAAGCCGATCGGGTGAGCGGCAAGCGCCGCTACCACCCAGAGACGATTGATCGTCTCATGCTGATTCGATTCTGTAGCCGCCTTGGCATGCGACTGGTCGACATACGGGGGCTGCTGGCCACTCCCGCGGGAAGTCGGGCAAAGGCATACTGGCGCCGACTCGTCGATGGCAAGCTCGACGAGATTGCTGATCTGATCAATGCGGCGCAGGGGGTCGAACGCATCCTTCGCGAGAGCCGCGACTGCGATTGTGTGACCATGGCGAGCTGCGCGTTTCTCAGGGAGGAGCGGGCAAAGCCGCCTCTTTCCTCACGAGACAGGCGGATCCAGGCATGAGTTCCGCAGCAACTCGGAGCATCGCTCCGTGGCTGACCGTACGTGACGCCCAACAGGCCATCGACTATTACAAGGCCGCGTTCGGGGCGGTCGAGCTCTATCGTCTCCCCGCCGACGACGGGACCGTCGCCGTCGCACAACTCTCGGTCGGAGGCGCGGTGTTCTGGGTCCAAACTGACGGCAACGCCGGCACTGCTGAGCCGGGCGCCGGATCGGTGCGGATGATCCTGTCGGTCGACGATCCGGACTCGGTCTTCGAGCAGGCGGTCGCAGCGGGCGCGACGGTGGTGGCGGCGATCCACGAGGAATACGGTTGGCGAACCGGGCGCGTCACCGATCCCTTTGGCCACGATTGGGAGATGAGCAAACAGCTCACCTCGTAGGGCTACGCCGGCGTCGCCGAGGTGATGTGCTGGTGGTGGACCGTGACGCGTTTCCCTGGGGCGCCGTTCGGCTCGACCGTCAGGACGAGGCCGTCTGCGGCCTCGATCATCCCCAGGACGCGCCCGGTCACGACCGGCGCTCCAGGCGCGTCCGGTAGGAGCCGCAACGTTACGGTCTGCCCCTTGAGTCCGCGGATCTGTTCGACATTCATTGCGGTGTACCCTCCCTCTGTTCGATCACTGACAGGAAATTCCCGGCGGGGTCCTTGAACCAGGCGATGTCCGGGCCCCTATTCTGCGCCCTGCCGCGCAAGATGCCTTTCTCATCTGTCTTCGCACCATCGTCGTGCTCGAACTGGACGCCTCGACTCGTGAGATCATCGACCGCCGCGTCGATGTCATCGACCCCGAAATTCAAGATGGTGAACGTGGCCGGCTGGTGATCGTGCTTGGGGTAGGCAAAGACGGTACCGCCACCAGGCAAATGGAGCCTCACCCCTACCCCATCGTCCTCGACTTTCAATCCCAGCGTCTCGGCATAGAACTTCTTCGCGGTTGGTAGATCGCTCACGGAAAAGCCGCTGAACGCCGCCTTTGCCCTAAACATGCTTTCTCTCCTTGTATCCGGCGCCACCTAGAAGCGCCAACGGGTCGCACTGTAGTGTTTCCCCCTGCCGTAGCCAAAAACTCTTGTCGGACTGACCTCGTAAACGAGGACCTCACCGCCGTCGCCGAATGCCGTGAAGTCGGTCGCTTTGAAATTAAAGGGAGGATCGTACTTCGTCGCGAAGCCGTCGGCTACGCGCTGGAGCGTGGCCTTGTCGCGCACCACGACAGCGTCGCCCTCCACAACCAGGTCGAGACCCTCGGCGAGACGGTTACACCCGGTCGTGATGACGCAGTGGGAGTTCTGTGCGAGGTTGTGCGCCTTGCGTTCGGTGCCGCCGGTGGAGAAGTACAACGCGCCATCGATCCAGACCGCCACCATCGGCGTGACGTGCGGTCGCCCGTCAGCACGCATGGTCGATAGCCAGTACACCTCGGCCTTCTCGAGCTGCCGGCGCGCCAGCGACCACGGCGTCGCCGTCGCGCCCTCGCTGCTGAACTGCTGGTGCAGTTCCGTGGCCGGCTCTCTTTCAGCCACGTCGTCTACTCCTTTCGCTCGAGCTCCGTGACCGCCTGACGGCGACGCTGCAAAAAGTCCCGCTCGGCCGCGTTCTCGGCGCGGGCGATCGCCGCATCGTACGCCAACGCCGCCTCAGCGTTACGACCCAGTCGCCGGAGGAAGTCGGCGCGCACAGCGTGGAATAGATAGTAGCCATCGAGCTCGAGGCCGTCGACGAGGGTCAGTGCCGCATCCGGTCCCTCGACCTCGGCGACGGCGACCGCGCGGTTGAGCGCGACGACCGGGCTCGGAGCGATTGATTGGAGCTGGTTGTAGAGCTGCAAGATCTGCCACCAGTCCGTGGCGGCCGCATCGGTTCCATCGGTGTGCACGGCGTTGATCGCCGCCTGGATCTGGTACGGACCGGGCTGGTTACGCTCGAGGCATTGCCGCACGATGGCCTGCCCTTCGTCGATGAGGTCGCGATCCCAGAGGCCGCGGTCCTGGTCAGCCAGTAGGACGAGAGAGCCATCCAACGCCGTGCGGGTGGATCGGCGCGACTGGACGAGCAGCATGAGCGCGAGCAATCCCATGACCTCCGGTTCGTCGGGCATGAGGTGGACAAGGAGCCGTCCGAGCCGGATTGCCTCCGCGCAGAGCTCTTCACGGACAAGGCGGTCACCCGAACTCGCCGCATACCCCTCGTTGAACATGAGATAGACGACGGCCAGCACGGCCCGAAGCCGGCCCGGGAGATCAGCCTCATTCGGAACCCGGTACGGGATGCGCGCATCACGGATCTTGCCCTTCGCGCGGACCAACCGTTGAGCCATCGTTGCTTCGGAGACCAGGAAGGCGCGCGCGATCTCGACGGTCGTGAGCCCTCCGAGAAGTCGGAGCGTAAGTGCAACCTGCACGCTGACGGCGAGCGCAGGGTGGCAGCAGGTGAAGATCAGGCGCAGCCGGTCGTCGCGCACGGCGCCCTCCTCGGCCGGTTCGCCCTGGGCGTGCAGCAGGACGGCCTGGGCGTGACGGTCCTCGCGGGAGGCCTCTCGGCGAAGCCGATCGATCGCCCTGTTGCGGGCTGTCGTAATGATCCAACCCGCCGGGCTGGGCGGGAGTCCGCCGGATGGCCATCGTTGCAAGGCCGCCGTGAAGGCGTCCTGGACCAGCACGGCCACCGCGCGTCCGTACTCTTCACGGAATACACGTTCAATTTCCGAGGCCGCAAGGGCGCTCCCGCCAGCGATCAGTCCTCTCTCTCCTCTTGGAACGGTCGCACCTCGATCGGGAGGGTAATCACCCGCGCTAGCTTGCGACCCCAGTCGAGCGCCGCGTCGAGGTCGGGCGCGCTGATGATGCAGATCCCGCCGATATGCTCCTTGCCCTCAGCGTAGGGGCCATCGGTCATCAGCAGTTCGCCGGCCTGCAGCCGCAGGACGGTCGCCGTGCTGGCCGGGTGCAAACCGCCGTTGAAGACCCAGGCACCGGCGGCCTTCATCTCGCGAATCACGACGTCGACATCCTGCATGATCCGTTTCAGGTCGACGGACGGCGGAGGAGGGCCGTCGGGTTGATTGACGCTGAGCAGATATTGCTTCATCGACCGGTTCCTTCGAACGCCCCGGCCCTAGCGGGGCTCAGGTCCTTGGCTCCGGTCGTTTCGGCGGGCTGATAGGTTGCGATCACGACACCGGTGGTTGTCGTCTTGGCGTCGATGAGCCGGAGTGCGGCGAATTGACCTTGGTCGGTGAAGAGGCGGTGCCCGGATCCCAGCACCAGCGGGTGAATCAGGAGCACGTATTCGTCGACGAGGTTGCGCCGCATCAACGACTGCAGCAGGACGCCACTGCCGAGCACGACGAAATCCTGGCCGGGCTGCGCCTTCAGCCGGGCCACGGCCTCCGCCGCGTCGCCCTTGAGCAGCGTGGAGTTGACCCACGGCAGCGGCTCTTTCAGGGTCGTCGAAGCGACGTACTTCTTGGTCTTGTTCAGCACCGCGGTGAAGGGATTGCCGTCGGTCCGCTTGGGCCAGACGCCGTAGAAGTCCTCGTAGGTCCGTCGCCCGAACAGCAGCGCACCGGTCGACGCCATGCTTCCTCCCGAGACGGCGCCCAGCACCGAATCGGCATAGGGAAGTGCCCAGCCGCCGTGCGCGAAGCCGCCACGGCGATCCTCGTCTGGCCGGCCGGGCGCTTGCATCACCCCGTCCAGCGTGAGACTCGTGAACGCAACGATCTTGCTCATTTCTGCTCCTCTTGACAGTACCGCCGGCACCTGTGGCCGTCTTCAGCTTCTATACGAATGGCCTGCGGCCAGATCGACAGCTCCCCCTAGCCGGGAGGGATCAGGTCGAGCTGGAACTGGGGCGGCAAGGCTTGCGGATCGAGCAGCTCGGGACCTTGATTCCGCACATCGTTCACGAGAGGCGACGCGGGCACCAGGCGCAGCCATCCGTCGGGACACGGTTTGAGGAAGCCGGCGATCTGCTGTAGGGACAGGTCTTCGAGCACCCAGGTCGCGGCGTCGTCGTCGTTGAGCACCACCGGCATGCGGTTGTGAAGGGACACGATGTCCCCATTCGGAACCGTCGTGAGGATGGTCGCGGCGAGCCTTCCCTCCCACGTTCCGAGCAGTCCGGCCAGATTGAGGACCGCCCCGTCCTCCCGTGAAATGGCGATCGGCATCCGCCGCCCACCAACGCTGCGCCACTCGTAGAAGTGGCTGGCCGGCACAAGGATTCGCTGACCGAGCAGGAGTCGGTGGTAGGAGGGCCTGGCGATCGCGGTCTCCGAGCGGATGTTGAAGAGGCCGCCCTTTCTGCCGTCGATACCCCAGCGCACCAGATCGGCACTGTGAGGGCCGACGGCCACGACCGGATCCGTCGGCGCGATGTTGTAGCGAGCCTCCTCCTCGGGCGCATCGCGCAGCCAGGCATACGTGGCCAGCAGCTCGGCCCGGTTAAACGAAAAGGAGATTCGACCGCACACTGCTTGTTACCTGGCTCGACTTGGGTTGGCAGCCGCTACCGCGAGACGCCGCCGAGCTTGAACGCCTTACGCACCAGCTGTTTGACGGCCGGCCGCTCCGCGTCGGCGGGCTCCCTGAGCGTGATGAATCGAGAGTCCTTTCCGGAGCCCTCGAGCAGGCCGCTGCCGTCATCGAGCTCGCGGCCATGGTAGAAGAACAGGGTCGAGTGCCGCGGGAAAGTGCCGATTCCAACCACGTTCGTACCGTCCACCGCGTAACGGACGATCTTCCACATGTACGTGCTCGACCGCGGAGGCTGGCTTTGATAACTGATCTCGTCCGCCTTCGGGGCGACGGCCTGCACCGTCCGGCGGGCTGCCTGCACGATGGGACGCACCGACGGCGGGATCTTCTTGATGTGCTCCGAAACGGGGATTTGCTTGGTGGCGGCCATCTCTTAGTTGCGCTTTGGCAACTGTTGTACCGCCCATTTGTTGCCGTCGGGATCGCTGAAGTACACGAACCTGCCCCACGACAAGTCCTCGATGTCGCTGACCGCGACACCGCGCTCGGCAAGCTGCTTGTGCGCGATCTCGATATCCGGCACCACCATCTGCAGACCCTCGATTGACCCGGGCTTCATCTTCGTCAATCCGGTGCCGATGTAGATCGAGCACGCCGAACCCGGCGGCGTCAGCTGCACGAAGCGCAAATTCTCGTTGACCTGCTGATCATGATCGGCGTTGAAGCCGACCTTGTCCACGTAAAACGCTTTGGCCCGGTCTACGGCCGATACCGGCACCGCCACCAGTTCAATTTTCCAATCCATGAGTTCGGTTTCCTCCTCAGCGTCTCTCTCGAAAGGACCTTGTCCATAGTAGGACCGCTGACCAGTTACCGGGGTTGCCGCAAGAAGGCGACCGCCGACAACGAGATCAGAACTTAGCGATTTGGAGGTCGGCGCAAAATAGTAGCGTCCGATGAGCACGGCCTCGCCAGCCCTATCCCGGCGCGAACGCGAGGTCGCGGCACTCGTCGCCGAAGGCCTGAGCAACCGCGAGATCGCCGAGCGCCTCTTCATCTCGGAGCGCACCGCCGAGGGTCATCTCGAGCAGATCCGCAACAAGCTTCGATTCAAGTCTCGGGCGCAGGTTGCCGCCTGGGTTGCCGCCGACTCTACCCGGTTGGCACCGGCGGCCCCCCTGCCGCGAGCGCAATCAACAGTCCGGGCCCCAAGTAGGCCCCGACTCCGACCGGGCTGGTTATGGGCGGTTGGCGGGCTGATGGTCGCGGTTTCGGCGGGCCTCCTCCTCTTCGCTGCCATGCGTCCGTCACTCCTCGCCGACAAGCCCTCTGGTCCGCGCATCACGACCTTCGCTGGCACCGGTCGGGCGGCTGTTTCGCAGGATGGCTCCGCACCCAGTGCCACCGATCTCGCCGCTGTCGCCGGCATTACGGTGAGTCAGAACGGGGATGTCTACTTAGCCGACGCCTATCGGATTCGCATGGTGCATGACAACGCTGTCTCCACGGTGGCCGGCAGCAGCAACAACTACCCAGGCTACTCAGGCGACGGCGGCCCGGCACTGCAGGCTCAGCTGTCAATTTCGGAAGCGGGGGCGTATGCGATCAACCGCGGGACCGCGGGGCTGGCTCTCGACCAGGCCGGAGACCTCTACCTCACCGACACCGGTAACAACCGCGTGAGGAAAGTCACGTCAGGCAATATCCGTCTGATATCGACTGTAGTAAACGGTCCAGAACCCAGGGGATGCGCGACTGACCCGCAGGGAGACGTGTTCGTGGCGGAGACCGGCGCAAACCTGGTCGTCAAGGTGGATGCGAGCGGTGCGGTGACGACCGTTGCGGGGACCGGCCGGGCGGGCTGGAGCGGCGATGGTGGCCAAGCGACCTCTGCCGAGCTCAGCGCGCCAGAAGGCCTCGCTGTCGATCAACAGGGCAACCTCTACATTGCTGACGCGGGCAACGACCGTGTTCGCAAGGTCACCCCTGACGGCGTAATCACCACCATCGCCGGCAATGGCAGCACTGGATCCGCAGGCGACGGTGGCCGTGCTGTAAAAGCAGAGCTCTTCATCCCGACCGGGCTCGCTGTGGATGCGCATGGAATCCTCTACATCGCGGATAGCGCCAACAACCGCGTTCGCAAAGTCGATCTCGCCGGCAACATCTCAACCCTGGTCGGAACAGGGCAGGCCGGCTACGCAGGTGATAGCGGACCGGCCGCCGCGGCCCAGCTCAACAACCCGGTGGCCCTGGCGGTTGATGGCGCCGGGAACCTGTATATCGCTGATCTAGGAAACAACCGGGTGCGGCTGGTTCGCCTCGTGAGCGGCTGAGATCGACGGCGGTATGCTGGCTCTCCGCCGAACGGCGCTGCTTGCCGCGACAGCGCTCGTGGTGGTCGCCTGCCAGCCGGCGGGGCCGCCGCCCAAGGAGCTTGCCACCACCCAGATCCTGCGACTCGCGATCGCGTCGGACATCAGCAGCCTCGCACCGTTGGACCCGCCGCAGATCGGCCCCGGATTTACGTACGCGATCGGCACCAATATCTTTGGGGGCCTATACCGCTTCAACGACCATCTGCGGCTGGTGCCGGATATTGCGAGCGGCAGCCCGGACGTCTCGACAGACGGCCGGACGTATACGTTCCACCTGCGCCAAAACGTAACGTTCTCAAACGGCGATCCGGTGACATCTGCCGACTTCGTCTACAGCTGGAACCGGGCCGCGCCGGCGCAGAACTACTCAAATTTCACCTTTGGCGCGATCGACGGGTACCACGCGATCGTCGACGCCGCCAGTGCGAAGCAGCCGATCCCACCGCTGACCGGTCTGTCTGCTCCCGATGCGCGCACCCTGGTGGTCCATCTAACCGCCCCCACGAGCGATTTCCTGGCAACGCTCGCACTGCCGGGCGCCTGGGTGGTCGACGCGAAGGCGATCGCGGCGGGCGGCCAGGCGACCTGGTGGACGAACCCGGATGGGCTCGTTGGCACCGGGCCGTTTCGCTTGACAGCTCGAACCCGGAACGAGTCACTGGTCTTCACCCCTGTCCCCCACTGGTGGGGCGGCAGCACCGGAGAATTGACCCGAGTCGAACTGCAGGTTCTCCCACCCGGAGCGAGCCAATGGCAGGCCTACCAGACCGGCAAAGTTGACGTTCTCGGCTTCGCCGCACCGGTTAGCGCGGCTGGACTCCCTGAGCTCACCTCGAGCCTTGGTCCTCAGCTCAGGAACCTGGCCTCGGACCCGGTGCACCGCGCGGAGATCCATACCTGGCCATTTGGTCACACGGATTGGGTCGGTTTTAACTTCCAGGCCGGTCCGTTCTCCGGGGCCCAGGGTCGCGACTTACGCCAGGCCTTCAGCCAGGCGATCGACCGCTCGGCGCTGGCGCAGGCAGTATGCGAGAACGGATGGATCTGTACACCGGCAAACGGTGGCCTTATCACGAAGGGCCTTCAGGGATACCTGGGGGACCGAGCCGACACAACCGCACGCTTCGACCCGGCCACGGCCCGGGCCACGATTGAGCGCCTGGACCCAGGTGGGTCGCGACTGCGCGGACTGGTTTACACGTACGGTCCGCCGTCGCCGTTCCTCGAGAGCGTCGCAAGCAATCTCCACGACCAGTGGAAGGCCAACCTCGGCCTGGACATTCCGGTTCATGCGCTGGACCCGGCGACCTTCTTTTCTGTCGCGTTGCCGCGGGAGCAGCTGACACTCTTCCGGGGCACCTGGGTGGCTGACTATGACCATCCGAAAGACTGGTTCGACAACCTCTTCACTACCTCGGCCGACCAAGTCGGCAACGACAGTACTGGATCCGGATACTCCAATCTCACAGTCGACTCCGTCGTGGCGGCGGCAGACCGCCTGCCGCTGGATGGTGCGCTAGCCGGGTATCAGCGGGCCGGGCGCTTGCTGCTGGACGATCAGGCGATGGCGGCGCTCTTCTACTGGTCGCGGACGGAGCTTGTAAAACCGTACGTCGACGGCTATGGCGCCAATCTGCTTCTCGATTACAGCTGGACGCCGGTCCGTATCCTGTCGCACTGAGAAAGCCCTAGCAGGCCTTATGTCCCCGAATCCACAGACACGCATTGGCGCGTGGACTGGAGTCGGCGTTGTCGTGGATGACGAGCACCTGCGTCCGGCCTGGAACGAGCGTAGGCGGCTTGAGCACGTAGGCCAACGTGCCTCCCAGAATCATCGCGGCCGCCAGCGCGAAGATCAGCGGGAACAATAGCGGCGGCAACCGATCGAACCGGAGTCGAGCGAGCATCGCGAGTTCCTCCTTGTCGGATCGGAATGCGTTCATGGTGAAGAGAAGGCGGTCGCTGCACATCGGGCGAACTACGCGACCCGATACCTGTTTCTGTACCTGTTAAGGGAGCCTGATCTGAAACAGGTGTTTTTCCCCTTCGTCTGGAGGCCCCGCCGGCCCTAGCGTTGCCCCAACGGCCCAGCATCCGGCGAGCCGAATAAATCTGGAGGCGGTCAATCATGGAAATCACGAAAGCGTTCCGCGGGACAACGTTCTCGAGAAGGACGGCGTTCGTTATCACGGTGCTGACGGCATTGATACTCGGGGCGGGGGCCCTGGCCGCCTCAGGCCAAGTGAACGCAAGGGCCGGAGATGGCGTCGAACTCACCTATACGAAATGGTTCTCGCCAGCCTTCCCCCATATGGTTGGCGTGGTCGGCGGCGACATCGAGGGCACGTTTAGCGGCACGGTTCTTGATATCAGCACGCCCGGCGACAAACGGTTTACGTACCTAACAGCTCGATACAACGTCATAGCCAACGACCCGTCGAAGTCCTTTTCCGCGATGCTCGTAGGCAGGCAGGACAATCAAAAGCTCACCGCCGTGCTCAGCGGTTACGTCTCGGCAGGTTACCTGGTGGGCGATCGCGTGCTCGCGCAATACACGGTATTCAGCTGTGCACGGTCAGCTAACGGTCGCTGCTTCACAGGCACGATCCGGCTCACTGGAGGCGCAGAGGTCGACGGCTCGGACCAGCGGGAGTAGGTAGGGAAAGACCAGTCGTCCCGCGACATGCCGTCCAGAAACCGGGTTGCGCCCGGCGCTTGCTGCGCCAGGGGCGCAACCCTAAACGCTGCTTGCTACCGGGACGCCGGCTGCTTCAATGACGGCGCCGGTTTCCCGGTTAGCTGGTAATGGAAGCCGAGCCCGCTAGTCTCCCACCAGCTCTCCACGATTTTTCCGCTGGCGATCCGATCGATTCCAATCATCGCGAACGTGAGTCGCCTGCCGGTCGGCGGACCGTAGGTCTTCGAATCCTTAGTATGGGTGCCGGTCACCGTTACGCGTAAAGCAACTTTGTCCCCGTCGGCAACGAGGTCGTCGATGTCGGTGCGCGCATCAGGGAACCCCGACAGGATGACCTCCATCTCCTTCTTCATGTCCTCGCGACTACTCTTCGAGCCATCCCGGCTGTCCCAACCGATCCAATCGGCGGCATAGAACCGATCGAAGGCTGCGAGGCCTTCGTCGTTTTCGGCGTCAATCGAGCGGCGAATGAGAGCCTTATTCTCTTCGGACATCGCAATCCCTCCAACCACAAGCGGCCTTTGACGACCCAGTAATAGACCTCCGTTCGGAGACTGTCAAGGAGGGCCTCCTGGCTTGATGTTCTGGTTCAGGCGAAAGACGTTGTCGGGATCGTATTGACGCTTGAGGCGGCTGAGCTTCGTGTACTTCTCGGCGCCGTAGGATGCCTTTAACCGTTCTTCCGGCTCCTCATCGGCAAGATTGACATAGGTGCCGGACGCGTACGGCTCGAGCGCATCCGAGGAGCTCCGGGCCCAGTCGCGGCAGGCTAGCCTCTGCGACTCGTGTTCCCAGACGCCCAGGAACAGGGCGAGCCCGGCAGCGGACCGGCCGCCGAACGCTGTGGCGGCTTCGGGGACCCGGGCCACGGCCCCGCCCATCTGGATCACGAGCGCCTGCGAAGGCCCAGGCGGCATTTTGGGCGTCGTGGCATGGATGGCGTCGAGCACACCGTCCGAGTAGGAGTTGATGTAGTGCGACTTGAGGTAGCATCGCGTGCCCCACGGCATCGCCGGGTCGAGCATCTGTTGCAGCAGACCGTACGGGATGGCGCCCAGCGCGTCAAAGAGCGGCGGCCCAAACGAACGCAGTTCCTTGAGCCCACGTTCAGCGTCCGGCTGGTCCGTGCCGGCAACGACAATCGCATAACCAGGCTTGAACCGAAGGGCCTCTGGCACGAACGGGGCCGGCGGTGCATGCAGGTACCCCAGGATGGTCGTGATTGAGTCCGGCGCCCGAGCTATGAACTCGCGATAGAGCCGCATCAGCTGGGGCCCGTCTTCGGGCTTGTAGAAGACCATCCCGCCGAAGACCGTGCCACTGAATTCGCGCAACTGGAACTCGAACTTGGTGACAATCCCATAGTTTGCGCCCGCCCCCCGAAGAGCCCAGAACAGGTCCGGGTGTTCATCCTTGCTCACCCGCAGCAGCCGTGAGTCGGCGGTGACCAGCTCGGCCGAAATCAGGCTGTCGGCAGTCAGGCCAAAGCGGCGCATCAGGTGGCCGACGCCGCCACCGAGGGTCAGTCCGGCGACACCCGTGTGGCTTACGTGGCCACCCGTGACGACCCAGCCCACCGGCACGGTCTTCGCATCGACTTCAGCCCAAACGGCACCGCCGCCGACGATGGCGCGCCCAGTGGATGCGTCAACTGTCACAGCGTTCAACCGCCGCAGATCGATCACCAGCCCACCGTCGCAAATGGAATGTCCCGGGAAGCTGTGCCCGCCCATCGCACCGCAATCGGGAGCCCGCTCTGGAGGCCAGCCCGCAACGCCGCCACGACGTCGCCTGCACTCGTGCAGCGGGCGATTGCGACCGGCCGACGATCGATGTCGCCGTTCCAGATCTTGCGGGCTTCGTCATATGCCGGGTTGGAACGCGTGATGACGTCGCCGACTATCGATTTCTCGAGCGTTTCCGCTGGAAAGACTCCGCCCATTGTATGTCGAGCTTCCTGCCTTCGGTTCACCCCGCGGTCGACGATCGAGTCGGGCGGTCTACCGATCGGCTGAGCTCCCACTCCGCCGGCGCCGACCAGGCGTAGCGCAGGCGCAACTTGTCAACGTCGGGGATGACCAGCTCGCCGGCTCGGCGGATCACGTCACCGTTGTTGAGAAGTCGCTGGAGCGCTCGGTTGACACTCTCGCGGCTGGCGCCCACCATCGCGGCGAGCTCATGTTGCGCGAAATGGCGGCGGATCAGCAGGCCGTCATCGCAACGCTGGCCATACGTTTCGCTCAGATCGAGGAGCTTGCATGCGATCTTGCCAGCCAGGTGCTGGAAGGCCAACTCGGATGCGTTCAGGTCGCGCTGGCGTATCCAGCGCGAGTAGACGCCTAGCATGCGCATCATGAGGCCGGGATGGGCACGCAGGTGTGTGATCAGCGCTTCGCGTGGGATCTCCACGACGTCAAGGGCTGTTCCGGCCCGCGCATCCACGACTCGAACCGGCACAAGGTCGAAGAAGGGAAGCTGGCCGCACGCGTCGCCTTCGTGATAGGCCTCGACCATGAACTCCTCGCCATCGGGGCCCAGGCGTGACAAGACAACCTCCCCACTGACGATGACGAACATTGCGTCCGCTGCGTCCCCCGCGTGCCAGAGGTAGTTGGCGTGCTCGAAATGTCGGCGCCTGCAAAACCTCTCGAGCTCCGCGAACTCCTCCGGCCGCGCACCGCGGAAGAGGGCCGCCACCGCGAGCACCTCCGCATAGCCCATTCCGCATCAAGAGTAGCGCTGCGTGGCGCGCGATGCTAGGGAGACCGAAAAGGATCGGTCGTTTCGGGAACGATGCCCGGGTGCCGTACTCACCAGCACCCGGGCCTTGGCCGTCAGTCGTTGTCAGCCTCCTGGGGAACGCTGATCTTCATGATCTGGCCCGCTCCTGGCGGGAAACCGAGTCCGTTGACCGACACATAGAGGTTGTGGTCCGGCCCGAACGCCATCCCGGTGGGCAGGGAGAGACCGCTCACGATAACGGTCCGCGAGCCGCCACTGATCCGAATCACCTTGCCATTGCCGGGGGACGGAAAGCCGGGCGCATCGTTCATCTCAAGAACGTAGAGGGCACCGTTTTCATCGAAGCTCAGGCCCAGGATCGTAGATAGGCCATCGGCAAAAACCGTGAAGTCGCCAGTACGCGGGTTCACTTTGAAGACCTGCGCCTTTCCCGGGTTAATCGGGAATGGAGTCAGTGTGCCCACGTAGAGCCAGCCGTCGCGGTAGGTAATCCCGGTAGGCCCGCGCCAATCGATGTTGCCGGGAAAGAACCTCGAGAAGTCGACCACTCGGCTGACATGGCCGTTGGCGCTGATGCGGTCGATCTCCTGGTGGTTCGGCTCCGTGGCGTAGAGCGTGCGCCCGACCGCGACGAAGCTGTACCAGGTCCCATCGGGCTCGAAGTCACCAGTCGCGGGATTGTCGTCAGGGTTGGCAACAGGATTCGCCGCAAGGAAGGCGGATAGGTTGGCCAAACGGCGAGTTTTGCCATCGCTCACCCGCAGCACTTCATTGGCCGTCCCGGCGAGGCCATGCGAACAGCCGGCGCCGGAGATGAGCGCGACCAACCTGCCGTGCGCGAAGGTCACATCGGCCACCCCACTGACCAGACCGCCCGAGGCGGGGCCGGTTTGGCTCGACGGCAGCCCATCGACGACCGTGGTCCGGGTCCCGTCGCGCGAGATCTTGGATATGCGCCCCGTCATTGCCCCCGTATACGGCCCCACCGGTGGCGGAACCTGCAGACATTGGCCTACAGTCGACGTAGTACCGCCTGTACCGCCTTCAGCCACATAGAGCGTCCCGTCCTTGTCGAAGGCGAGTCCGCGTGGACTGTCGAGTCCGGTCGCAAAAACGGTCGCCACCGAAGTCGAGGCGGGCGCCGCTCCAGCAATCGTGGCAGCCGATCCGCCTTCAACGATCGAGATAGATAGCGCGGTCACCGCAGCCGCCGATAGAGTCCGTAATGACATCCTCCACCTCCTGTCTTCAGCGCCGAAAATTGCTGTTGTTGGAGCGCCGAACCGCGTTTGAGGTTAGAAGGGTCATCTTCCGCGCGCAGTGACGATCGTCACAGCCGGCAAGGCGCGCAAGGAGCCTAGTGGACTGTCCGAACGACTTGTATGGCGATCATGCGATGCGCCTCGTGGGATCGGCCTAGGCGCACCGGAACGGCTTGGCGGTCTCGTCAGGTTGGTCGAGACTTTGGAAGGCCTGGCCCGAGTCGCTCCATGATGCGGCCGGCTCGGGCTAGCAAGCCCGATGGCTACCTTCTCGGCTCGTACCGCATCGCCACTGCCCCCGAGCCGAACTCCAGCCGGCTCACGAGCTTCAAGTCGACATGCTTCGATAGCCCCGCGAACAACG
>DASZZN010000045.1 GCA_035544955.1 Candidatus Dormiibacterota bacterium | reverse complement strand
AAATCAATGCGATTCCAGAGCCGGTGCATGGTACCCTCCTGCGTCCTCGTCTCTGACAATCTGGCCGCCCTCGATCGCCACCACCCGGCGTCGCATGACATCGACGATCTCTCGGTTGTGGGTCGCCATCATGACCGTGGTGCCGCGGGCGTTGATCTGCAGCAGCAGCTGAATAATCTCCCACGAGGTGGCCGGGTCCAGGTTTCCAGTGGGCTCATCGGCGAGAAAGATCCGCGGGTCATGAACGAGGGCCCGGGCAATCGCGACCCGCTGTTGCTCGCCACCCGAAAGCTGGTCCGGGTACTTGTTCTCTTTCCCTTCCAGCCCCACGATGCTGAGGACTTCCTCGACCTTCGGCTTGAGATGACGCAAGGCGCCCTCCGTCACGCGCAACGCGAAGGCAACGTTCTGAAACACGGTCAGGTTGGGCAGCAGCTTGAAATCCTGGAAGACCATGCCGATCTTCCGCCGCAGGTACGGGAGATGGCGCCGCTTGAGGCGGCTTAGATCCTGGCCCTCGATCTGGATGGTGCCGGCGGTGGCCTTCTCCTCGCGAATCAAGAGGCGAACCAGCGTCGACTTGCCGGCGCCGCTGGGACCAACGAGAAAGACGAAGTCCTGCTTAGGAATTTCCAGCGTCACGTCGCGGAGGGCGACAGTGCCGTTGGGATAGGTTTTTTGCACGCCCTGCAGGCTGATCTGCGGGACAGCCGGGGCTACCGAGGCCACGCGTGCCTTCGCTGGCAGCAGCGTCGTCCGTGTCGGCTGGGTCGTGATTGTTGCTGGCACGTGAACAAATCCATTCCGAAAGCCGGGGCCACGGCAGACTGGGCCCTCGCGGGCCGTATGACTCGCGCAGTATAGGGCATCTCGTCGCGCATTGCTGCGTCCCTTCACCCTGCGTCCAAAGCGAATCGGGCTACCCTCTTTATACTCAGCCGAATGCCTAGCCCGGCCGCGCCACTGGTCCGCGTAGAGCGTGGCGGAGTCGAGGAAGGCATCCATCTCGGCCACGTGGCGGTCGTCGATGCCGACGGCCGGATCCATGCCAGCCTCGGCGACCCGCAGCACGTCACGTACTTTCGATCGTGCGCCAAGCCCTTCCAGGGCATCGGTAGCCTCGGGTCCGGGATCGCGGCGCGCTATGAGCTCGGCACCGAGCACGTCGCCATCATGGCCGCCTCGCACAATGGTGAGCCCCGTCATGTCGAGATCGTCCGCGACCTGCTGCGACGCGCGGGGATCGACGAATCGGCCCTGCAATGCGGCGCGCACTGGCCGTACTACGAACCGGCCGCGACCGCGGCGCGGCACGAGATGGACGAGCCGCTGGCGGTTTTCAACAACTGCTCCGGCAAGCACGCGGGGATGCTGGCGGCCGCGCGCGCGCTCGACGCGCCGCTGCAAACCTACCTCGACCCCGCGCATCCCGTCCAGCAGCGCATCCGCGAGGTGATCGAGGCGTTCACCAGATGCCCGGCGGCGAACATCCACTACGGCATCGACGGCTGCAGCGCACCCAACGCCGCCGTGCCGCTCGCCGCCATGGCGCGAAGCTTCGCCAACCTGGTTGCCTCCACCGATGAAATCCCGACGACGGTTGTCGCGGCGATGGTGCAACAACCGTTTCTCATCGGGGGCACCGACCGGTTCGACACCCGGCTGATGGAGGTCACCGGTGGGCGGCTGCTGGCCAAGGGCGGCGCCGCCGGCGCGCACTGCACCGCCGACCGGCGTTCGACGCGGGGCGTGGCGGTGAAGCTCGACAGCGGTGATGGCACCTGGACCGCGGTGGCGGTGGTGGCGGCGCTCGAGCGCCTGGGTTGGCTCGACGAGGGCGAACGCGAGGCGCTGCGCAACTTTGCCCGGCCGACGCTGCGCAACCACAAGCGGCTGGCGGTGGGAACCGTGCGCCCGGTTTTCCGGGAACTTGTGACGGCCGTGTAACGGCACGCGTGACCCGACCGTGTCGGCGTGTTATACGCGCGTGCGTCGATTGCTGGGCTGGCCTGATCCGCGCCAGGTTGCCCTCAGCGCCCTGATCGGGATCCTGCTGGCGTTCTACGCCTGGCGCTTCCTGCTGCCCGTGCTAGGCTCGCACGCGCCCCGCGCCGACGACTTCCAGGATTACCTGTTCGCGGCTCAGCAGATCACGAGCGGAGGTGACCCCTACGCCAATTTCGTCCGCAACCACGTTCCCTGGGATTGGTCGCTGAGCAGCGGCTACCTCTATCCACCGGCCTTCGCCGTGACCCTCATTCCCCTCACCTGGATCTCGAACGACCTCGCCGTCCGGATCTGGTTGTTCCTCATCCAGGCCGCGGTCCTGGCCAGCGTGCTGATCGTCTACCGAATGATCGGACGGCCCCGGCGAGCCGAGCTGTTTGTCATCGTGGCGGTGCTCACGACGTTCTTCCCGCTGGCGAACAGCGTTCTCGCCGGGACCATGAACTCGCTGCTGCTGCTGTTATTGACGGGCGCCTGGGCGTGCTGGCAGCGGCGGCGCGACGTCACCAGCGGCATGATGATCGGGGCCGCTGCGATCTTCAAGCTCTTCCCCGCCGCCCTCTTTCCCTACCTCATCTGGCGCCGGCACTGGAAGCTCCTGGCGGCCGCGGTCCTGACCGTCCTGGGCGGGCTCGCGCTCGGGCTGGCCGTCACCTCGTTGGATCACAACGTCTATTTCTTCCGCGACATGTTGCCGCACCTGGCGGCGGGCACCGGTTATCGAGAAAACCAGTCGCTGGCGGGCGTCGCCACCCGGCTGTGCGATCCCAACACGGCAAACGTCGGAGGCAGCGCCGGCTGGTGCGGCCGGCTGATCGACTGGCCGGCGATCCTTGTGGTGCTCGCCGTCGTGCTGCGCATCACCTCGCGCGCGTCGCGGTCCGGGCTCGAGTTCGCCCCCGCGATCACCGCCCTGCCGTTGATCAGCACCGTCACCTGGAGCTTTCCACTGGTGATCCTCATCCTGCCGATCGTCCTGCTAGTGCGGCAGGCCCTCTCCGGCCTGATGTCACGCGGGCAAATCCGCGCGTTGCTGGTCGCCTGGATCTGCTTCTCGGCGGCGCCCGCCATCCACTACCTGCTGATCGTCTACCCCCTCCCCCACTGGACCGGCCTGCTCGATCTGATCCCGCAGGGCATCACTCGCTTGTTCGGCGAGGCCTATTTCATCGGGACGCTGATCGTCTTCGCCAGCGTCTGCGTCGCCCTACGAAACGAGCATCGAGCCCAGGCAACCGTGCCCGCGCCCGCGATCGCCGCCTGACCCGGGGCTCTTAGGCGGCCTTGCCTTCGCGGCCGGCGTCGAAGCGCAGGAAGGTTTCCATGAAGTTGTCGAGGTCGCCGTCGAGCACCGCCTGGACGTTGCCGGTCTCAAAACCCGTCCGGTGGTCCTTCACCAGCGTGTAGGGGTGCAGGACATAGCTACGGATCTGGCTGCCCCATTCGTTGGACTGGTGCTCGCCCTTCAGCTCCTGGCGCTGCTCCGATCGCTGTTGCTCGCGCAACGCCACCAGCCGCGAGCGCAACACCTTGAGCGCCATGTCGCGGTTCTTCATCTGCGAGCGCTCGTTCTGGCAGGTGACGATGATGCCGGTCGGGAGGTGCGTCATGCGCACCGCCGACGACGTCTTGTTGACGTGCTGGCCGCCCGCGCCGCTCGACCGGTAGACGTCGACCTTCAGGTCCTCCGGACGGATCTCGATGTCGCCGTCATCCTCGATCTCGGGGATCACCTCGACGAGCGCGAAGGACGTATGCCGCCGGTGCGCCTGGTCGAACGGCGAAAGGCGGACCAGCCGGTGCACCCCACGCTCCGCGCGCAACCAGCCAAAGGCGCGTTTGCCGGTGATGCGGACCGTCACGCTCTTGTAGCCGGCCTCTTCACCGGGCGCCTCATCGAGGATCTCGGCGTGCATCTTCCGCCGTTCCGCCCAGCGCAGGTACATGCGCAGCAGCATGTCGGTCCAGTCCTGGGAGTCGGTCCCGCCGGCGCCGGCATGGATGCTGACCAGCGCCGGGTGCTCGGCGTAGGGGTTGGCGAAGAGCAGGTCGACCTCCTGCCGGCTGACGTCCTTGTCGAGGGTCTCCAGGTCCTGCCGCAGCGCGGCTTCGATATGCCCATCGCCCTCGGCGATCGCCATCTCGGCGAGGCCGATCACGTCCCGGGCGCGCACCTCGAGCTTGTGCCAGACGGAAACCTCGTCGCGAAGGCCCTTGGCATCCTGGGCCAGCCGCTGCGCGCGCGGCGGATCCTGCCAGAGGTCGGGGTCGTTTAGGTCTTTCTGAAGCGCCTCGAGACGAGCATCCTTCTCCGCAACGTCAAAGATGCTCCTGGAGCTGGAGAATCTTCTTCAGCAGCTCGTTGGCGTTCTCGAGGATCTCGTCCATGGTTAATGTCCGTGACAGTTCTTGAAGCGCTTGCCGCTGCCGCACGGGCAGATGTCATTCCGTCCCACCCCGGCGAAGTTGAGGCTTTGCGGCCTGCGGAAGGCTGCGCGGGTGGGCGCGGCTGAGCTCGCCGCGCCAGCCTTCGGCGGCTTCGGCGCCTGCGCCACGTCTTCCGATCGCACCGGGTTGGCGACGGTGGCGGCCTTCACGCGGGCGGTTTTGCCCGACGGGGCCTTCTTCTTGGTCATCGCCGGAAATCCTACCCGAATGCGGGAAATCCTGAACCTGACTCGACCGGGCGTATGATTCCACGCGAGAGAACGGGTCGATGATCGACAAATCAAAGCTGCCAGCCGGTCTCTGGGTCCGGACGGTCTGGGCTCCCGAACCGAGCACCGACCCCGATGACCGCCCGATCGCCCTCGTGACCGACCGCAGACGGTTCTGGATTTCCGCGATCCCCATGCTGCTGGCGTTCCTGGTCGGCACGGCCCTTGCTCTTTTCAACGCCCCGCGCCTGCTGCTGTTCCCGGCGCTGCTGGTCTTTGGCCTTTCCTACCAGTACGGGCTCCGGGGGAGGACCGGCTTCTACGAGGTCTCCGAGGACGGCAGCCTGGGTGACTTCCTGGGAAGGCGGGTTCCGCCGGGCCTCACTGCACTGCGCCGATCTAAGCCCTAGCGCTCGCTCGCGCCGGCCCGATCAGCGGCCGTGGCACTTCTTGAATTTCTTGCCGCTGCCACACCAGCAGGGGTCGTTTCGTCCCAGCTTGCCGGCCGGAACCGGGGCGGCGCTCCGGTCTCCACCGTTGGGACTGCCCGCGCTGGCGGTGGCGGTGGCGGTCCCCGCCTGCCGGCCGTGCGCGGTTGCCAACGCGGCGGGCGGCGTGGGCGTGGGCGGCTCTTTGACTAGCTGCACCCGAAACACGGTGGTGGCGATGTCGAACTGGATCCCGTTGAGGAGTTCCTGGAACGCCTGGAAGGCCTCGTTCTTGTACTCGACCAGCGGATCCTTCTGCCCGAAGGCGCGCAGCCCGATCCCTTCCTTGAAATGCTCCATCTCGGTCAGGTAGCTGATCCACTTCGAGTCGATGGTCTTGAGCACGACGAACTGCTCGATCTTCCGCATCATCGGCTCGGTCATCTCCGCTTCCTTCGCCTTGTAGGCGGCGTCGGCATACTCCATCAGGCGCTCGACGGCGGCTTCCTTGGTTTCGCCGAACTCATCGGCGGCCAGCTCGCTGAAGGGCGGTAAGGGAAAGACAGCGCCCAGCTGTGTGATCAATCCCTCGAGGTCCCAGTTGTCCGGGTGGCGTGATTCGCAGTGTTCGTTGACGGCCTCTTCGACCGCCTTGCGGATCCATCCCTGGACCTGCTCCCGGAGATCGGCACCCTCCAGGACTTTGCGGCGTTCGCCGTAGATGATCTCGCGCTGCTTGTTCATGACGTCGTCGTACTCGACCAGGTAACGCCGGGCGTCGAAGTTGTGGCCCTCCACCTTGGTCTGGGCCCCCTCGATCTGTCGCGAGACCAGCCGTGATTCGATCGGTTCGTCGTCCGCGACGCGAAGCATGTTCATCATGCCCTTGATGCGTTCGCCGCCAAAGATCCGCATCAGGTCGTCGTCCAGCGCCAGGAAGAACCGCGACGAACCGGGGTCACCCTGGCGGCCGGAGCGGCCGCGGAGCTGATTGTCGATGCGACGGCTCTCATGCCGCTCGGTGCCGACGATGTGGAGGCCACCACCGTCCGCCACGCCGGGCCCGAGCACGATGTCGGTGCCACGGCCGGCCATGTTGGTTGCAATCGTCACCGCGCCGGGCTGACCAGCGTTGGCGACGATCAGGGCCTCCCGCTCGTGCTGCTTGGCGTTGAGCACCTCGTGCGGCACCCCACGCTTTTCCAGCAGCCGGGCAAGGCGCTCGGACTTTTCGACCGAAACCGTACCCACTAGGACCGGGCGCCCCTTGCTGGCGACGTCCTGAATCTCGTTGGCCACGGCATTGAACTTCGCATCCTCAGTCTTGTAGATGAGGTCGGGATGATCCTCCCGGATCATGGGCTTGTGGGTGGGAATCACGACCACCTGCAACTTGTAGATCTTGTCGAACTCCTCCGCCTCGGTCACGGCGGTACCCGTCATCCCGGCCAGCTTCTTGTAGAGGCGGAAGTAGTTCTGGTAGGTGATGGTGGCCAGCGTCTGGGTCTCCTGCTGGACCTTGACGCCCTCTTTCGCCTCGATCGCCTGGTGCAGGCCGTCCGACCAGCGGCGACCCGGCTGCTGACGGCCGGTGAACTCGTCGACGATGATGACCTCGCCGTCCTTGACCAGGTAGTCGCGGTCGCGGTGGAAGAGCGTGGCGGCCTTGAGCGCCTGGTTGATCTGGTGGGCCTCGTCGACATGTTCGAGCTCGTAGACGTTCTTGATGCCGGTCCAGCGCTCGATCTTCGCGATCCCCTCCTCGGTCAGTGCCGCCGACTTCGTCTTCTCGTCGACCGTGTAGTCGTCCGCTGCGAGACGGGGGATCAGGCGGGCGTATTGGTAGTACTTCTCCGTCGACTCCTGGCCCTGCCCCGAGATGATCAGCGGGGTGCGTGCCTCGTCGATGAGAATGCTGTCGACCTCGTCAACGATGGCGAAGTTCAAGCCGCGCTGCACGCATTGGGTGAGGTCGACCGCCATGTTGTCGCGCAGGAAGTCAAAGCCAAATTCACTGTTGGTCCCGTAGGTGATGTCCGCCTGGTAGGCCTCGCCCCGGGTGATCGGGCGCAGATGCTGCAGCCGGGGGTCAGGGTGCGTTTCGTCGAGGAAGTCGGGATCGTAGAGCAACGACATCTCGTGGCCGATGACCGCCACGCTCATTCCCAGCGCGTGGTAGATGGGTGCATTCCATCCTGCGTCGCGCCGGGCCAGGTAGTCGTTGACGGTGATCAGGTGCGCGCCCTTGCCTTCGAGCGCATTCAGGTACAGCGGCAGCACCGCCACCAGGGTCTTGCCTTCGCCGGTCTTCATCTCGGCGATCTTCCCCTGGTGCAGCACGATGCCGCCGACATGCTGGACGTCGAACGGTCGTAGCCCGATGGTCCGGCGGGCTGCCTCGCGGGCGACGGCAAAGGCCTCGACGTGAACATCGTCGAGGGTTTCGCCTTTCGCCAGGCGCTCGCGGAACTCGGCCGTCTTGGCGTGCAGCTCCTCATCGCTGAGTTTCTGGAGCAGCGGCTCGAGCTCGCTGATGTCGGCAACCCGCTCGAGGTGCCGCTTGACCTCCCGCGCGTTGGGATCGCCTAAGACCTTGGTAAGAACGCTCATGGTGTCACGCTATTCCGCAACCAGTAAGCATACCCGCCCCTCGGAGGCCCAAACGGCGCCTCGAGGTTAGTCCAGATCGGCTTCCAGCAGACCGAGCGACCCATCGTGCCGCCGGTAAAGGAGGTTGAGCTCCTGGCTGTCCTCGTTGAGGAAGAGGAAGAAGGTGTGGCCCAACTCCTCCATTTGCTCGCGCGCCTGCTCCTCGGACATCGGTCGCATCTTGAAGCGCTTGATCTTCGCCACCCCGTTCGACCGCACCGCGCTGCTGGCAACCTCGGACGTCTGACCGGCGGCTGCGGCGGATTTGGACCGGCGATGGTCCTTGAGCTTCTCCTTGTGCTGACGAATCTGCCGGTCCATCTTGTCGACGACGAGATCGACGGCCTCGTTCATATGTTCGGCCGCCTGGACGGCCTTGAGGATGTTGCCCGTGCGACCGGTGACATGCACGGTGAGCTCGGCGACCTTCATGGTCTCGAGGCTCTTCTTCTTCTCGGTGCCCAGCTCCATGCGAGCTTCCAGGATGTGGTCGAAATGCCGCGTCAGTTTCTCGAGCTTGGCCTGTGCATAGGCCTTCATCTGGGGATCGGCCGCGGACTTCTTGGCCTGGATCAAGATCTCCATGGTGGCCTCCTGCGAGATCTCGAGATGCCTTGAGTATAGCGAGCCTGCAGGGCGAGCCGGGCTGCCGCGCGCACGTCCCGAGCGCTATTACTTGGTCGGCCGCTCGTTGGCTCGGCGATCGGGGAAGACCCGCGCCAGCTCCGCCGGAATCGGCACGCCGGCGGCAAACAGCTTATCCATGATGTGCGGACGAATCCCGGTTGGCCGGAAGACGCCGGTCATGACACCATTCTTGTCCGCGCCGTGCGACTCGTAGAGGAAGATCTCCTGCATCGTGATGGTGTCGCCTTCCATCCCGGTGATCTCCGTGATGCTGGTGACCTTGCGCTGACCGTCGCGCATGCGGGAGAGCTGCACGACCAGGTCGATGGCGGAGGCGGTCTGCTGGCGGATGGCTTTGGTCGGCAGGTCGATGCCCGCCATCAGCACCATCGTTTCCAGACGGGACAACGCGTCGCGGGTGGTGTTGGCGTGAAGAGTGGTCAGCGAGCCGTCGTGACCGGTGTTCATCGCCTGGAGCATGTCCAGCGCCTCGCCGGCACGGCACTCACCGACCACGATGCGGTCGGGGCGCATACGAAGGGCGTTGATGACGAGCTCACGGATGCCGACCTTGTTCTCACCGTTGAGGTCGGGTGGACGGGATTCCATGCGGCAGACGTGCTCCTGGTGAAGCTGCAACTCGGCGGCATCCTCGATGGTGACGATGCGCTCGTCGGGAGGGATGAACGAGGAGCAGACGTTGAGGAGCGTCGTCTTCCCGGTGCCGGTTCCACCCGAGATCAGGAGGTTCGCTCGCGCCATGACGCAGGCCTTGAGGAAGCCGACGGCCTCGTTGGTGATCGTGCCGAAGCCGACAAGGTCCTCGGCCTGGAAGGGATCGCGGGAGAACTTTCGGATGGTCAGCATCGGCCCGTCGAGCGCGATCGGCGAGATGACGGCGTTGACGCGCGAGCCGTCGAGCAGCCGGGCGTCGACCATCGGGGTGCGGAAGTCGATGCGGCGACCGACCGCGGAGACGATGAAGTCGATCACCCGCAGCAGGTGGTTCTCGTCGTCGAACTTGCGGTCGGTGAGGAGGATCTTCCCGTTGCGCTCGACGTAGACGTTTTCATGGCCGTTGACCATGACTTCGGTCAGGCTGTCGTCGAGCACCAGGTCCCGGATTGGTCCCAGCGCCTCGTAATAACGGGCGAGCTCGTCCTGCGAAACCTCGGACGCGTTGACCATCTGAGTCACAATCCCCCAAGAAAGAGAATCCGCAGACAGGCAGACTGTCCCGGGCTATGTAACGGCGACCGCCGGCAAAGTTTGCGCGACCGCCAGGACCAGGAAGGCTCCGATCGAGCCCCCCGCTTCCGCCACCGCCTCGGCCGCAGCCGTCAGGGTGGCGCCGGTAGTGCAGACGTCGTCCACCAGCCCCAGGCCGTGCGGGGGCGGCTGGGTGGCGGTCCACTGGAAGGCGCCCGCCAGGTTGGCCCGCCGCTCAGCCTGGCTCAGCCCTACCTGTGCCGGCGTGGCCCGGACGCGTGTCAGCCCGCTCAGCAGCGGGACGCCCAGCACGCGGGAGAGCTCGGCGGCCAGCCGCTCGGCCTGGTTGAAGCCGCGCTCGCGGCGGCGCCGGGGATGCAAGGGCACGAAGGTCACGGCCGGCAGCGACAAGTCGGCCGTGATGATGGCGCGGCGCAGGGGTTGCGCCAGGACGGACGCGAGCTGCGGTCGGGGCCGGTACTTGTAGGCGTGGATCGCGTGTTGCAGCGGACCCTCGAGCCGCCCGGCCGCCAGCAGGGGAATGCCGGCCAAGGTGCTGGCCGAAGCCGGCCGCAGGCCGTCCGCGCAGGCAGGGCACCAGGCCGCCCCATAACGTCCGCAGCCGCCGCAGCGCGGCGGAAACACGAGGTCGAGCAGGCTCACCTCAGGCGACCAGTAACTGGTCGCCGGGCTTGATGACGTGGCGCCGGATGGTGCCGACGGGCAGCTCGGCGACTTTGTCGGCGCGCCAGACGAAGGGCACCATGCCGATCCAGGGCAGCAGGCGCTCGTAGGTCTTGACCACGACGCCTTTCTTGTCGACGAAGACGGCGTCGATCGGGAACCGCATGAACATCATGTGGATCCCATTGCAGCCGTAAATCAGCAGCCCGCCCTTCTCCGGTAGCCTCGCCCGTCCCATTAATCCCAGCCCCGACGAGATGAAATTGCTGGCGATCTCGAGCGGCTCCGCGACGACCGTTCCGTCCTGTTTAGTTAACCGCAAAACTCTTTTCCCGTGTACATTGTACTGTCTTTAGCAGACTCGCGAGGCCGCAGGCCGAGCCGCGCTTAGCGGCCCTCGGGCCGCCGCGCTGAGCGCGCTTCTGCGCGCCTTTAGCGTCGGGCGAGCGGCGACCGCGCGGAAAAGTGCGCAGCGAGCCGTGCCCTCCTGTGGCCGGCGAGCTGCACGCTGAAGCGCACCGGGTCGACGCAATCGCCCGCTAATGATGTTGAAACGTATGGATAATGATGATTACCGCGGGGCCCATCAGGACAATGAACAGGGTCGGGAAGATGCAGCCGATCATCGGGAAGAGCATTTTCAGGGGCGCCTGCGCGGCCTGCTCCTCCGCCCGCTGACGGCGGCGGCGGCGCATCTCTTCCGACTGGATGCGGAGCACTTTCGCGATACCGACGCCGAGCTGTTCCGACTGGATCAGCGCCTGGATGAAGGTATGCAGCTCCTCGACGCCGGAGCGGCGGCCCATGTCGTCGAGCGCTTCCAACCGCGGCCGGCCGAGCCGGATCTCGTTGAGGACCTGCGCGAACTCGTCGGAGAGCGCGTTCTTGAACTTTTCCGTGAGCCGGCCGATGGCGGCGTCGAAACCGAGGCCCGCCTCCACCGAGATGGTCAGCAGGTCGAGCGCGTTGGGGAGCGCCAGGCGCAACTCTTTCTGCCGCCCCTTGATCTTGTTGTTGAGCCAAACGTCGGGCAGGAAGCGCCCAAGGATGAAGCCGATGCCGGCGACGCCGACAGTGAGGAGGAACGTGGTCGGAAACACGAGGCCGCCGATCCAGAAGGCGATCAGCGCCACGACGATGCCGACGATCACCTTGACGACCTCCAGGCCGTTGACGCTCAACCCATAGGGCCGGCCGGCGAGGTTGATCTTGTTCTGCACGACGACCTGGCGGTTCTTCGCCATGCGGGATGTGAGCAAGCTGCCGATCCGCTCCAGCACCGGCTTGATGAAGCGCTCGCTGAAGGGCAGCGAGAGCTCGATTTCGTCGAGGGTCAGGTTGTGGTCGCGGTACTGCGCCAGCCGTTCAGCGATCAGGTCCTGTCGGGGTTTGGCCGTGACGGCCTGCATCGCGATGATGATGCCGGCGAAGGCCAGGAAGGCGAAGACGATAGTGAAAATACTCATTCGCTACACCTGGATGTTCGTGATTTTCGAGATGATGCCGTAGCCGATCGCGATCGAGACCAGGCCCATCCCGATGAGGACATAGCCCAGCCATTCGTGGAAGAGTGGCGTGATATAGGTCGGCGAGATAAAGGTCAGGATCAGCGCCAGCGCGAAGGGCAGGCCGGTGATGATGTAGCCGGAGGCGCGGGCCTGCGCGGTCAGGGTACGGATCTCGCCCTGGATCCGGATACGTTCGCGGATCGTGAAGGCGATGGTGTCCAGAATCTCGGCCAGGTTGCCACCGACCACGCGGTGGATTTGCACGGCGGTGACCATCAGGTCAAAGTCTTCGGATTCGATGCGCTTGACCATGTGTTGCAAGGCGTCATCGACCGAGACACCGAGGTTCATTTCGCGGACTGCCCGACTGAACTCGTCCGCCATGGGCGGTGAGGAGCTCTTGGCGATCGTCGCCATGGCCTGGGCGAACGAGTAGCCGGCCTTGAGCGCGTTGGAGAGCAGGACGACCGTGTCGCCCAGCTGGTTATTGAAGGCCTTGAGCCGGCGGCGTTGCCGGAACTTGAGGAAGAATCCGGGCGCGAAGTACCCGACCGGGATCCCGATGAGCGCCAGGATCGGGCTGTGGAAGCGGAGGAACAGGACGGCGCAGAGGAGGACGATCAGGCCGATGATCACCATCACGTACTCCGAGACGCGGAGCTTGAGGTCAGCCTTGGCCAGCTCGTCGGTGAGGCGCGAGCTGCGCCCACCCTTGTTGCGGGTCAGGCTCTTGTTGAAACTCTCCATGAACCCATCGAAGACGCCACCTTTCTTGGCGCCGGCCTCGGGGTTGTAGCTGTCCATGTGCAGCTCGGACTCTGCGCCGGGCTGCCGGGTGTTGGACATAAGCGCCATGACCACGATCAGCGCCGCGATGGCTGCCATGGCCGCGAAGACCAGCTGGATTGACACTTAGTTGCCTCCTTGTCCGGCAGGATCCGGCGACGGCGTGAAGATGTCCTTCCCCACGCCCTCTCCTGACGACTGCAGGTGGTCGAAATATTTCGGAATGATGCCCGTGGCCGTGAAGTAGCCCTGCACTTTGCCGTCTTCGCTGACGCCTGTCTGCTTGAACACGAAAATGTCCTGCACCTTTACCTGGTCGCCGTGCAGTCCGAGCACCTCGCTGACGGCGATGATCTTCCGCGACCCGTCCCGCAAGCGGCTCTGCTGCACGATGACGTTTATGGCGGACGAGATCTGTTCCCGGATGGCCCGGGAGGGCAGTTCTGCACCCGCCATCAACACCAACGTTTCCAGACGGTTCAAACTGTCACGCGGCGAGTTCGCGTGGATAGTCGTCAACGATCCGTCATGGCCTGTATTCATTGCCTGGAGCATGTCCAAGGCCTCGCCACCGCGACACTCGCCGACCACGATCCGATCGGGGCGCATCCGGAGGGCGTTGACGACCAGGTCGCGAATGGCAATCCGGCCGCGGCCTTCCACGGTCGCCGGTCGTGACTCAAGTGTTACAACGTGCTCCTGGTTGAGCTGCAGCTCGGCGGCGTCCTCGACCGTCACCACCCGCTCCTCCTCCGGGATGAAGCTTGAGAGCACGTTGAGGGTTGTGGTCTTGCCCGAGCCGGTGCCGCCGGAGACCAGCATGTTCAGGCGCGAGCGGACACAGGCCCGCACGAACTGCGCCATCGGATCCGTGATGGTGCCGAACTTGATCAGATCGGTGATCTTGTAGGGGTCTTTGGAGAACTTTCGGATGGTCAGGATGGGCCCGTTCAGGGAGAGCGGCGGGATGATGACGTTGACACGGGACCCGTCCTTGAGGCGGGCATCCACCATCGGGGAGCCCTCGTCGATGCGCCGGCCGATGGTCGAGACGATACGGTCGATCACCCGCCGAAGCTGGTCCTCGCTCTCGAACTGAACGCTGGAGAGCGTCAGCTTGCCCTTATGCTCGACGAAAATCTGGTCAGGTCCGTTGACCATGATCTCGGTGATCGTCGGATCGCTGATCAGCGCCTCGATCGGGCCGAGCCCGAGGAAGTCGTTGAGGACCGAGTCGAGCAGCCGCTGCTTCTCCGGCTTGGTCAGGTTCACGCCCATTTCCGCGATCACCGCGTTCAGGGTCTCGGTGATGTGGGCGGCCCGCTGGTCGCGGTTCTCGTCCCCAGAGTCGTCAGCCGACTCCTCGATCAGCCGCGACTGGAGCCGGTTCTTGATCCGTTCGGCCATCAACTCGGACGGCGTCCGGGTGCGGGTCGCGGCGGCCAGGGTCTGGCGGCTGGGGGCCTGGCCCGCCTGCGGGACGTAGGCGCCGTCGGGGGGCGCGTTCGGATCAGGGGCCTGCTGCTTTTGGACGCGATCCAGGAGCGACATGGCTCAGGCCGTCCTGGCGACACATGGGCGCAACCCGGTCACGGACCGTGGCACGGCAAGATAGGCCGAAGCCCGAGAGGTCATCTCAACCCTTCTAACGGCGGGCGAACAGACCCTTGCGGGGTTTCTTCTCGGAAGTCTCCGGCGCCGCCACCGGCACCGCCGGCAGCAGCTTGGCTACGAGCTCGCGGATGCGCTGGCTGATCTCGGATTCCGGATGGGTGGTGACGAAGGGATTTCCCCGGTTGATCGAGTTGATGACCAGTTTGGGGTCGTTGGGGATCTGGCCCGCGATCGGGAAGCGCAGGTTCGCCTCCACGCTCTCCTTGTTGAATTCCGAGTGGGCGTCGGACTTGTTGAGCAGCAGGACGACGCGCTCCGGGGGGATGGAGAGCGAGTCGAAGATCTTCAAGGCCAGCTTGGTGTTCTTGATCGCCGGGATGCTCAATGAGGTGACCACCACCACCCGGTCGGCGTGGTCGAGCACCTCGAGGTTGATCTCGCCGAGATGGGCGCTGCTGTCGACGATGATGTAGTCGAACATCTTGCGGAGCTCGCTGAAGATTCGCCGGACGTGGTCGACCGTGACCAGGTCGGCGAGCTCCGGGCTGATCGGTGGCAGCAGAACCTTGATCCCGAACGGGCCGTCCACCATGATCTCGCGAATGAAGTCGGGATCCATGTGGTCGATGTTCTCGATCAGATCGGTGATCCCCTGCGAGTGATCCAGGTTGAGGAGCACACCGATGTCGCCGAACTGCAGGTCGAGGTCGACCAGCGCGACCTTGCCCTTGGTTTCGTTCGCCATCGACACGGCGAGGTTGGCGGCGATCAAGGACTTCCCCACGCCGCCCTTGCCTGAGTAGAAGAAGAAGACCTGGCCGTGTTCGCCCCGTGGCCGACTTTCGCCGCCCGGCGGCGCGGCGGGCGCCTTTTCCGTCCCGGCGGTGGTCTTCGCCAGGAACGACTCCTTCTTCTGCTCCAGCTGATAGACACGCCGGATGCTGGCAATGAGCTCGTCCCCGCTGAAGGGCTTGATCAGGAACTCGCGGGCCCCCGACTGCATCGCCCGCCGCAGGTAGTCGCGCTCGCCCTGGACGGACATGATGATGACCGGCGAGCCGGGCACCTCCTGGGCCAGCGTCTCCGTGGCCTGGATGCCATCCATGATCGGCATGTTGACGTCCATCAGGACGATGTCCGGTGCCAGCTTCTGGGCTTGCTGGATGCCTTCCTTGCCGTTCATAGCCGTGCCGACGACCTGGATGTCCGGCTCGAAAGAAAGCAGCTTCTGGAGGTTGTCCAGGGTGCTGGCGATGTCATCCACGATCAGGACCTTGATTGGCTCGCTCATCTGATCATCCCGTTAATGAAGGCACCCCGCGAAATCTTCCGATTTCGCGGGGAGCCTGTCAACGTTTTTTCGTTTTCGGTCCTAGCGGACGCGGTACGTGCTGCTGAAGCTGTCCATCGAGGTCGCGCTGGTGTCGGGGTCGGGCACATCGTAGTCCTTGACGGACTTGAGGACGAACTTGTAGTTGGTGCTGTCCAACGCCCACTTGAGGTCCTCAGCCTGCTTGAGCGTCACGATGACGGTCAGGCTCGAGGTGATTCCACGGGTGTTGGCGCCGCCGGCCGGGCCAACGCGGATCACATGGAGGTTGGTAAAGCTGGTTTTCGTCAGTGGCTGTAGCGCGCCCTTCGGCTGGTAGCTGACGATAACATCGATCCGGTCGTCCGGCTGGATGTAACCGCCTACGCCGACGAGCTCACCGGTCGGAATCTGCATTCCGACCATGCCGGCTGGAATCGGCAGGAACGCCTGCTTCGCCGGCTGGACGCCACTGACATCGCTGACAACGTCATAGTCGATGATCGCGGAACCTGTATGGATCGGGATCGCCGCGAACTTGCCGACGACCAGGTCCTTGGCCCGGAACGCGTAGGGCGGTGCCTGGTCCGACGAGAACTGCTGGACGGTAACCATGTCCGCAGTGATCTGGGTCGATGCCGGGATGTCTTTCGTCGCGACCACAGCCGGCACGTTCTTCGACCCTCCAACCGATACAGAGCCGCCCGAGGTTCTGCCAACGAGCAAGGCCCCTCCAAACGCCACAATGGCAAGGAAAACACCGAAGATCAAGAGGATGCGGTTGCTCTTCGGCTTAACCTCCGTCGCCAATCGACTCACCTCCTGATACTCGGCGTCAGCGCTCCAAGGCGTGACGCTCCTTCGGGTCATGTATCTATCGGTGAGCGCTCTTCCTTGCGCAAGCCGGAAAAAGAAAGAGAGCCCGCTTGCGCAGGCTCTCTCTTGTTGCTCCCAAGAACGAAATGGGCTACTGGCCCAGGCCGCCCGAGATGTTGCAGAAAACGTTCTTGACCTGGTTGCCGAGGATGATCAGGACTACGATCACGACCACCGCGATCAAGACGAGGATAAGGGCGTACTCGACCATACCCTGCCCTTCCTCACGGTTGAGCAGAGCGCGAAGCTTGAGATAAAGGTTGGTCAACATGCAGATTCACCTCCTTGTGGAGCAGTTCGAACAGGACCCAGTTTCACACTGGCTCGCGTTCAAATCAACGAATGCCGGGCGGAGGAACGGCTAAGAACTTTTGACGACTCGGTAACAAGAATCGCGCACCTTACAAACGGGGTTACAACGAGGCCGCAGGCCGAGTCGCGCTTTCGCGCGTAAAGCGCCGGCGCCGAATGCCGGCCTGTACCGCGCACACGAGCACAGTTATTAGCGCGAGTGCGCGATGGGCCGGCTGGACGGCGCACCGGCGCGGTTAAGTCGCCGTGTAACTAGCGCTTGCCGGTTGAAATCTCGACTTTTACTTCGGTCCCGCGACCGGGTTGCGAACGGATCTCGAGGGTTCCCTTCTCCAACTCCGCGCGTTCACGCATGGAGAGCAGCCCCAGGTTCTTGTTCTTGTGCAGGTTGGCCTCGGTGCGGGCCACGTCGAATCCCTGGCCGTCGTCCTTGATCGTGACCGTGACGCGGTTGGGCTGGAGGTTCATCGTCACCTCCGCCATCTTCGCCCGGGCGTGCTTGTGGACGTTGGTCAGCGCCTCCTGGATGATTCGGAAGAGCACTCCCTCGGTGTTGCCCGGCAGCCGGCGCTCCTGGCCGACCACGTTGAAGCGGGTCGCCAGGCCATAGCGGTCGCCATATTCCTTGATGAACTTTCGCAGCGTCGGGACCAGGCCGAGGTCGTCGAGGGTCATCGGCCGCAGGTCGAAGATCAGCTGGCGAGTCTCCTCCAGCGCGTTGCGAACACTGTTCTTGAATTCCGCCAGCTCCGTCACCAGCTGCTTGGGATTGCGGTCGAGCAGCCGCTCCAGGATCTCGGCCTGGAGCACGAGGTTGGCCATCGATTGCGCCGGGCCATCGTGCATGTCGCGCGCGATCCGCATCCGTTCCTCTTCGATGATCTGGAACACCTGGCGTGAGGCGTCGCGGAACTGCTTGTCACCTTCGGCCGCGGTCGGAGGCGCGCCGTTCTCGCCGTACATCCGCTGCAGGTCGGCCAGGATCTGGCTGGCGGACCGGAGGAACTGGCCCTGGTCCTTCAGCTCGGCACGGCGCGCGGTGAGGAACTCGTACTCGAGCTGCACCCGCTCCACGCTGAGCTGCGTCTCCCGGATGTTGGCGAACGTCTCCTGGACCTCGGCCGGGGAGAACTGTTTGAGGTTGTTGAGCAGGTGCTTTTCAACCACCCGCGATTCCTCGGCCTGGTCCCGGACCTGCTCCAGGGACGCCTCCAGCTCCCTCGATTTCGACTCAGCCGTCTCCAGCTCCGCCTCGACGATCTGCAGGCGGGCCGTGACCGACTGGTGAATCAACACGAATGGATCGAAGATCTCATCCGTGGCCTGGATCGCACTCATATAGGACTACTAGGACTACGGAAAACGGTATCGCTTTCTGGCTGGAGCCCCGTTTGGCGGCCCCATGATAGCAGGAAAATCGACGAATTCACGCTGAATCTCCATACCAGATGAATGACAGGGCGTCCTTCATCGTCGGACGGGCGCTACCCATCGGCGTCTTTGGCTTCCTGGTGGCCATTCAAGCGGAGCTGGCCGCTGCGGGCGTCCAGCACGCGTTCCACGGCGACCTGGACCGGACGCAGGCGATGTACCTGCTCAACCGACTCCTCACGTTCGCCTTCTTCGGCTTCCTGGTCGTGATTTATGCAGTGCGCAGCAAGGCCATCGCCCGGGATCACAACCCGGTGGCGGTCGCGGCGGCGCTGGTCGGCAGCTTCGTCCTCTACGGGCTCTTCCTCGTTCCCGGCCAGGCCCGCAGCAGCGACATCTCGGTGCTGGCCGAGAGCGATATCTGCCTCGCGTGCGGCATCACCTGGGCCCTGTACTCGCTGAGCTACCTGGGGAGGCGCTTCAGCATCGTGCCCGAGGCCCGCGGGTTGGTGACCACCGGTCCCTACCGGTTCAGCCGCCATCCCATCTACCTGGGAGAGATCATCGCGGGCTTCGGGTTGGTGTTGCCCACCCTGTTCAGCCTGCACGCGGTCGTGTTCGCCATCTTCCTCGGCGCCCAGGTGGTCCGTACCTATTTCGAGGAACGGATGCTCCGCAGCACCTACCCGCAGTACGAGGCCTACGCCCGGCACACCCGCCGGCTCATCCCCTTCGTCCTGTAGATTGGCAACCCTGGCCCGTTCCCCCGCTCCGTCCCCGTTCCAGCCAGGTCCTGATCGGTGGCTGAGCCGAGCCGTCCGCTGGCTCGACCTCCCACACCTCTTCACGATCGCCATCCTCCTGACGATGCTGATCGCCGCCATCCAGCCGGTCACCGACCCGGACTTCTGGTGGCACGTCACGACCGGCAACTGGATCCTGAGCCACCACGCGGTGCCCCATCGGGATCTCTTCACCTTCACCGTCCCCAGTCACCGCTGGATCACGCACGAATGGCTGAGTGAGGTGCTGCTGTCGGCGCTCTACGCGGCGGGCCACCTGCCGCTGGTGAGCCTCGTGTTGGGGGCCATCACTGCCGCGGGCTTTCTCCTCGTCTACCGGGCGATCGACCGGCGGGTGAACTTCGTGATCGCCGGCTTGACGCTCGCCCTCGGGGTGGCGGCAGCCAATCCCATCTGGGGCCCGCGCATCCAGATGATCACCTTCGCCTTGACCGCCCTGACCTACCTCTGGGTCAAGCGCTATTGCGAAGGCAGCAGCCGTGCCCTGTATTTCCTGCCGGCCGTCATGCTCGTCTGGGTCAACCTCCACGCCGGGTTCGTGCTCGGCTACGCGATCCTCGGCATCGCGCTCTTCGTCGAGGGCGGGCGATACCTCCTCCGCCGTCCGGGGGCCAAGGCGTTTCCCCGCCTGCGGGCGATGGCGGCCGTCCTCGCCGCGTCGATCGCCGTCGCCATCATCAACCCGAACGGCTGGGACATCTATCTGTACCCCTTCCAAACCGGCGGCAGCCCGGAGCAGCAGCGCTTGATCGTCGAGTGGTTCTCACCAAACTTCCAGATGTCGCAAATCTGGGCCTTCGAGGCGATGATCTTCCTGATCATCGGCGGCCTGGCCCTGGCGCGCCGCATCGAACCGCGCCAATTCCTCCTCCTGCTGCTCGGCCTGGGGCTCACCTTGCACTCGGTGCGCAACCTCTCCTTGTTCATGCTGGTCGCCGTCCCGGCGCTGGCGGACTATGCCCAGCAGGCCCGGGAGCGTCTGTCGCTTCGCTGGCCGCGCCGCGTGCCGAAGACGACGCCCCTCACCTTCGCGTTCAACGTCGTCATGATCCTGCTCGTCGCGGCCATCGTGGCCGTTGCCGGCCTGCCGAGCCTGCTGCAGCGCGTCGATGGCAAAGTGGTGGCGCGCGACTTTCCAATCAAGGCCGGGGACTTCCTCCAGCAACACCCGCCGCCCGGACATATGCTCAACGTCTACGGCTGGGGTGGCTACCTGATCTTCCGTCTCGACGCGCAAAGCACCACCCAGCCGGTTTTCATCTTCGGCGACGCGGCCCTCGACGGCGATCAGTTGCTGCGCGATTACGACCATCTGCAGTCGCTCGGCACGGACCAGGCGCAACTCTTCGAGCGCTACCAGATCAACTGGGTCATCTTCCACTCGAGCGATCCGATCATCACCGAACTGCGGCAGATCCACAATGCTCCCGGGTCCACCGGGTGGTTCGAGCTCAAGACCTTCGACAAGGCGACGATCATGATGCGCGACACGCCTGAGAACCGCGCTTACGCCGCCCAGGCCCAGGGATGACTCGGGCGGCGGCCCGCGGCCGATTCCGCCAGCGCCTGCTGGTCCTTTTCCTGCTCGCGATGCTCATTCCCTATGCGCGCCAGGTGGTCTCCTCGCCGACCCTCGGTCAGGACTTCCGCGCTTTCTTCGCCGCCGCGACCGTCGTGGCGCAGCAGGGCGATCCCTACCACTGGCCGACGCTGGGCGCCACGGAGTATCGACTCTACGACGCCTCGGGCGGCATCAAGCCGGGCGACCCAACCTACTACGAATTCCTCGCGTACCCCGAAGGGCCGTGGCTCGCCTTTGCCCTGGTGCCGCTCACCAGTCTGCCCTGGACGGTCGCCTATGCCCTCTTCGCGGTGCTCCTCGGTCTCATCATGCTGGCGGCGGCATTCGGCACCTTCACCCTGCTCGGTTGGCCCCGGCGCCGGGCTACGCTCGGCGCGGGGTGCGCGCTCCTCTCCGCCGTCGGCTTCATCAACCTCTTCATGGGGCAGGTCTCGGTCATCGTCTTTGGCGCCTTTGTCGCCGCCTGGCTGCTCGCCGCTCGCGGGCGACCCTCGCTGGCCGGGGCCGTGCTCGCGCTCGTCTGGATGAAACCGAACATCGGCCTCCCGCTGCCCCTCGTGCTCGCGCTGCTCGAACCGGCCGTGGCCCGCCGGATGATCGGCGGCTTCATGATGGCGTCGGCCGCGTTCTTCGGCGTGGCCTTCGCGGTCCTGGGCACAGGCTTCTTCGAGTGGCCGCTGCAGGTGCCGCGGATGTGGCAGGCGGTCCAGGGTCTGCAGCCCGACATGGCCTCGGTCGAGAGCTTCTTTTATCCCGGGCTCGGCGGCTGGATCAAGACGGCGGCGCTGATGGTCACGCTGGTGGCGGCAACCGGCTACGGCAGTTGGGCGATTCGTCGAGCACCCGACGCGCAGAGCCGCGGAATCACCGTGTTGATCCTCTGGCTCTTCGCCCTCCCCTTCGTGCAGTCCTACGACCTGATCCTGCTGCTCCCGGCCGTCGCACTCCTCCTCGGACCGCGGCTCGAGGGCTGGGATGACCTGACCGTCGAGCTCACCATCTGGGGCTTTGCCGCGATCCCGCTCCTCTATTTCCTGGGCGCACGCGTCGGCTACTTCAACGGCTTCACCGTGATCCCCTTGTCCGTGCTGGTCATTGCCTGGCATCGGCGGATGCTGGCCAGGCCGGCCGTGCCGGCGCAGGCCAGGGCGGCATGAACGTTCGACACTGGTACGGGATCCGGCGACTGTACGAGGCCTCCTTCCGAGACCGCCTGCTGCTGCTGCTGGTGGTCGTCATCGGCGCCTATTACGTCACGTGGTCGGTCGTGCAATGGGTGACCCTGACACCCGCGGCGCTCCAATTCGACTTCGTCAACTACTTCGGTGGCGCTCAGGCCGCGGCGCATGGCACCGATATCTATGCCGACTTCAAGCATTCCTGGGGAAGCGAAGCGTGGGTCGTCGCCTACATCTATCCGCCTTTCTTCGCCCTGGTTCTCGCTCCGCTGACCTCGCTTGGGCTCCTGGCCGCGGCGCGCATCTGGTTGCTGGCCGTGCACGTGGCGTTTTTCGGCTCGCTGGCGCTGATCCTGCGGATTCACCCCGAGCTATCACGCGGCGGCCGTCGCCTGCTGCTGCTCGCCAGCTTCGGGTTCATGCCGGTCTACCTCAACCTGAAGTTCCAGCAGGTGGCGACCGTCTGGTTACTGCTGATGACCGCCGCGTTGTGGGCGGCGCTTCAACGCCGAGCCGGATTGGCCGGCGCCTTCATCGCGGCCGCGGCATCCCTGAAGGTCTCGCCCATCTTCCTGATTCCGCTCTTCGCCCGCGTGGGCCGCTGGCGCATCGTTGTCCTGGCCAGCGTGACGCTGGTCGGTCTCACGGTGGTCACGATGCTGGCCGCGCCCGGCAGCTGGCAATTTTTCACGGTCGTCCTGCCGCGCATCGGGCTGGGGACGGCAAACTGGGACAACGGATCGATCGACGGATTGGTGAGTCGCATCGCGCAGCTGGCGCCGGGCCTTTTTGGTGGCGCAACCCAGACGGTGGCGAAAGTGGTGATCGTGGCCGCCGCCGTCATCGTCATCGGCATCACGCTCTGGCGTGCCGGAAATCGCGGCGAGCAGGTCTGGACGCTCCGGCTCAGCGTCGCGGCCCTCATAACCGCGCTACTGATCGTCAGCAGCGTGACCTGGCAGCACCACCTGGTGACCCTGCTGCTTCCGATGGCAACGGGGATCGCCTGGATCACGGTGCGCCGGCCGGGCGCGCGCTATGGCTGGTGGCTGTTCGCCGCCTACACGATGTGCTGGATGGACCGGCGCGCCTTCCCCCTGCCGGCCGACCTGACGGTGCACTCCTCGACCCAGGCGGCGCTGGTGCTCGCCGGCACATCGGTCAAGCTGGTCGGGTTGCTCCTGCTCTGGGCCTTGCTGCTGCAGATGCTCCGGGTCGAACCACACCTGGCGGCGGTCAGGCGGCCCGACCAATCGGTGGCCGGCGCCGCTGCGCGGCCCGCTGCCTGAACTGCCAGCCGTACCAGGCGACGACCGCGGTCATGACGAGGGGGCCCAGCGGCAGATCGACGCCGCGCAGGTCGACGAGGAGCGCGACATCCACGGCCAGCAATCCGGGTAATGGGTTCGGCAGCGCGCCCTCGCGATAGAGCACGATGGCGAGCCACGCCGGGACCGCCAGGATCAGGAGATCGTGAGGCAGCGCGTGGGGCGAGGCGAGCACCGTGAGCGCCCCCCCGAACAGGGCGAACCCCATCACCGACGCGGGCCGCCGCCAGGCGAGCACGAGGAGCGCGGCGAGCACCCCCAGATAAAGGATGATCGCAACCGCCGTCACGAATCTCGCCGGAAGCGCGGGCCCGATCACGCCGATCCAGGATTCGTTGAGCCGAACCGCGACGACCTGGTTCGCGCTGAGCGCGTTGTGGACCATCGCGATCAGACCCGCGCCGCCGCCAACCAGCGGACTCAGCAAGAGCAGGCCGGCGCCTCCAATAGCGGCCGCGAGTGACCGCCAGCGGCGGGCGGCGAAGAGGATGACGAGGTAGGCCGGCAGGTACTGGGGCTTGACGGCGAGCAGCAGCCCGGCGCCCGCCGCCAGCGCCGGAGAATCCCAGCGAAGCACCGACACCACCATCGCGCCTCCGAGGAAGAGCCAGGCCGTGGGTTGCCCCTCGGTCAAGGTGGCCCATGTCGGGATCGCGGCCAGCAGGCCAACAATCGCCAGGGCCGGCAAGGCGATTTTCCCTCCCCCTCCGGGGGAGGGTAGGGCGGGGGCGGCGCGCTGCAGGAGGAGAACCGCGACCACGATGAGGGCGATGGTGATCAGCTGCCAGAGGCGAAAGGCCAGCTCGATCGGCAGCAGCGAGAGCAGCACGTATGGCACCGCCGCGCCCAGGGGCAAGCTGAAAGGCAGTCGAGCATCGATCGCCCCGCCCGGTGCCACCCGGCGCATCATGTCACCCAGCTCGGCCTGCTGGTAGGGCGCGGCGAAATGGCCCTGACGCACGAGCATCCCGGCGCTGTAGTTGATCGTGAAGTCGGAGCTCAGGCGCGAGGCCGGTGACTGCGTGAGGACAACCATCAGCCCCGCGGCAGCCAGCGCCAGGACCAGCGCGAGCAGGGCACGCGTCAGGCGCCGGCTCATGGCCGCACCCGGAAGAGCGCGGCCGTATCCTCGAGGTCGATCATTTCCAGGGCCGGATCAGGCGCGAGCCGCGCGGCGAAGGCCGGGTCGGTGGTCAGCACATAGTCGATCCCGTCCGCCTGGAGGAAGGCCGCGCGGCGGGATGCGCTCAACGTGGTGAAGAAGGCGAGCGCTTCGTCCGACTTGCGCCGAGCGTCGATCGTCATCTCCGGGTGGCCGTTGAAGGCGCGCGCGCTCGTCTGCGCGGGGACGAAGATCCCATCGAGGTAGGTGGTCAGCACCACGTCGCGCGCGGACACATACGGCGCGAGGCGAGCCAGAACGGCCGCCTCGCCGTGGCTCTCGTACTCGGCACGGGGATCGAGACGGAAGGCCGCGATCCAGTACGGCTGTGCCAGGCTGAAGATGCCGTAAAAGCTCGACGCAACCAGGGTGATGGCGAGCACCCGGCGGCGCCACCGGACGGTGCGCAGCCGGCGAAGCACAACGAGCAGGCCGGGCGCCGCACAAAGACCAAATGGCACCGAGCTGGCCATGAAACTGCGACCGAGCGTGCCGTTGATCCCCGGCGCAAACATGAAGAGCGTCATTCCCGCGATCCAGAATGCTGGGAGCAGCAGATCACCACGCAACCGCCGGCTGAGCAGAGCGATCAGGATCAGTCCGCTCGCCACCAGGTGCGATAGGACGAGGAAGCCAAACAGGTCGCCGACCTCGAGCGACGACCTGATGACGCGCAACGCGTTGGGCGATGTTTGCCAGACCCAGAGCAGGTAGCCAAGGTAGGGCAGCTGGATCAGCGCCGACCCCGCCGTAAACCAGATGGCGCGGCGCTGACGCCGCAGGAGCGACCAGCCGCCGACGGCGGCCAGCATCAGCAGCGCGAGCTGGGGATAGATCAGCTGCAGCCCGAGCACCGCCAGCAGGCCGCTCGCCACCAGCGCGCGACCGCCAGCCCGGCGCAGCCGCAGCGCGACCACCATCGTCCAGCACAGCAAGGCCAACGCCCAGGGCAGGTGTGGCGCCATGGAGATCAGGTCGGCGACGCTGCTGCCCGGAGAGCTCATCTCCGTCGCGTGGCTCGTCAGCGGGCCGATCCGGACGTCGTGCGGTAGCAAGGTGCCGATGCCCCCGCCCAACGCACACAGCACGAAGGCCCAGCGCCGCAGCACCCGCGGCCGGAAGAGCTCCCTGGTGAGCAGGGAAATGGCCATCAGCAACGCCGCCGCGCCCAGCAACCGCGCCAGGTGATAGAGCCAGGGCCCCGCGGCCCAGCCGATCAGATGGGCGGGCCACAGGTACCAGGGATAGAGCAGGATCCCCGGGAGCGACTCGGCGGTGTAGGCCGGATGGAAGAGCCACGCCCCGTGCCATCCGGCGCGCCACATCGATTGGTACACGTAGGCATCACGCGCGATGACCACGTAGCCGGGAAACACGCTGCCCGCGGGCGCCCGAAGCGCGGCGATCAGGATCGGCGGCAGGGTCAGCAGACACATGACCGCGGTGAACACGGCTGGCCAGCGCCACCCGGACGGAACCCGCGTCGGTCGGTCAGCGGGCTCTGCCGCCCACTGGCGGCGCGCCACGGCCATCAGGCGGCGATCCGCCCGGCCTGGGCGGCTCGCGTGGGCGCGAGGCTCAGATCGCCGAGTGGCAGGACACAGAGGAAGAGCGTGACGACGACGGCCGCGTAGTTGTCATTGAAGAAGCGGGCGAAGAAGGTGACGGCGAGCAGGACGCAGGCATAGCCGGACATCCAGCGCGCCAGCGTCGGGCGGCGGAGGAAGGCGCGGGCGGTCAACCAGAGGACCGGCACCGATGCGGCAAGCTCGAAGATCGCAAACGGAAAGCTGTCGGTGCGCCGGGCGATGACGTGAAGCGTGTAGAGCAGGTCCCCGAAGCCGTAGCCGGCGATCGGATAGGCATCGGAAACGCCGCCGCTCGTGTAGAGGACGACGTCGGTCCAGAACGCCCTGGGATTCGCGACGAAAAACGGAAGGATCGTCACGGCCGGCACCACCGCCAGCGCGGCGAGCCCGGCGACGAGGTCGCGGCGCGAATGGTCGGCGCGCCATCGGATGAGGAGCACCAGCAGGAGAAACGGCACCGCCACCCAGGCGAACGGTTTCAAGGCGACGGCCACGCCCAACGCGCCGGCCGCAAGCGTGGGATGGCCGCGCGAGAGCAGGGCGAGCGTCAGCAGCACCAGCGAGAGGAACTGGATGTCGGTGCGGCCCGACCACAAGTAGAGCGTGATCAGCGGGCTCGCATAGACGGCCGTGATGACCAGGAACCGGCGCTCGAGGCTGATGGGGAGCGCGATGATCGCGATCATCCCGAGGACGGCAAAGGCGATGAGGACGGTGCGGTAGTCGAAGGGCAGCCCGAGCGCGCCCGTGACCAGGCGGAACGGGATCCCGACCAGGACCGTGAGCGGGTAATACGCCAGGTGATGAAGCGCTGGATTGGCGCCTGGGGTCAGGTCCCAGCCGATGGCCGCCATCGGGGTGTGGGACCAGTCGGCGCCATAGATTGGCTGCCCGTTGAGGAGGCGGTCGACCGCGGATTCGAGCTGGAGCAGGCCGTCGTGCTCGGTCGTCAAGCCGACGCGCGGGCGCTGCACCGTGCCGATGAGCGTGGGGCCGACAGCGGTCAACGCGCCGAGCAGGCAGACGCCCCAGAGCTTCTCGCGCCACCGGCCCTTCGTTGCGAGCAGTGCCAGCAGCCCAATGAGGACCACGGTCGCGAGCAGGGCGAGCCCGATCCCGTAGCGCTCGTGCAGCACCCAGAGCAGCAAGACCTGCAGCCCGCCGAGGACGCCAAGGTATCCGACGGGGGTGGTCAGCCGGGCGGCGGCACGGGTCAGCGACGCCCGAAGTCCACCGGCCGGCGGGGGGGCGCCAGCCATGACGACGGTGTAACGCCGAGTGTGAGGAACCCCTTCTCCCACTCGTTATAGCTGGGCAGTGTCGACGCCTCCCCTCGCGGCTCCGGCAGGCGCGGCCGCCCGGGCCGTCCGGAAGGTGCGGCCGGCCTTTGTCGCCCAGGCCGCGCTGGTGGGCTCGGCGCTCGCCATCTATGTCCTGGTGCTGATCCAGGGCGCCACGCATCACCAGGACCTGGACGCCTATCTGACGGCGGGCCGCGCGATCTGGCAGGGGCAGCCCCTGTATGCCACGTTTCTCCACCATCCCTTCCCGGACCCGGCCTTGCGCCCGGCCTACATCTATCCACCGGCCTTTGCCCTTTTGGTGGCGCTTCTAGCGGCCCTGCCGGATGCCGCCGCCAACGTGGTCTGGCTCCTGATCGGACAGGCCGCGCTGGCGGCGACCATGGTCCTCATGCTTCGCTGGCTTCGGCCGCCGGCGTTGGCCGTCACCGCGATCCTCTGTGCGACCCTCACCTTCTATCCCCTCTGGATCGATTCGGTCCAGGGTCAGGCCAACCTACTGGTCCTGCTACTCGTCACCGTCGGCGTCGCCGGCATCGTGCAGGGCAAACCGAGGTTCGGCATCACGCTGGGCGCGGCGGTGGCGCTGAAGCTGACTCCCATCATCCTGCTGGTCTGGCTGCTCCTTGACCGGCGTTTTCGTGCGGCCGCCTGGATGATCGGCGCCCTCGCCGCCCTGACGGCGGCGGCTGCGCTCGTTCGATTTGACGACACGCTCGTCTTCTTCCGCCAGGTGCTCCCGGCGCTCTCGAAGGGGACCGCGTTCTACGCGAACCAGTCGCTCGCCGGCGTGGTCTTGCGCTTCTTCAGCGCGAATCCCTACACGACACCGTGGATCGCGCTCTCCTGGGCGCTCCTGCTGCCGGCCATCGGGGGGATCCTGCTGATCGCGTTCTGGTTCTGGCGGGCGGCCGGCCAGCCGGCGCTGGCGCGCGCCGCCGCCTTCCTCCCCTTGCTTCCGCTGCTGTCCTCCGTCACCTGGCCTCATCACCTGGTCATCCTGCTGCCTGTTATCTGGATCGGCGCGATCGCGCTCGCCGAGCGCCACTGGCCACCGGTGCCCACAGCCGGCCTGGCGGGGCTGCTGGTGATCTTCAGCGTGGTCGCCCGTTGGTCAGTGGGTCCCGTCTTCGGTCAGGCCGGCTTCCGTTCCGCGCAGACGGGTGACGCGATGGTCATCGTCGGCGCGAATGTCTTCTTTCTCGCAATGTTGATCCTGTTCCTATTCGGCCCATGGCTGCTGCGCTCCCGCTAAAGCGACTGGCGACCGCGCCTCGGCCGAGGGCACGGCAATGGCCGCGCTTCGCGCTCGTGTTCTCGGCGATCGTGGCGCTCGCGTCTCTCCTCCCCTATCTCCTCGCCTACATCTGGACGCCGCCGGGCCATCACTTCGCCGGCTTCTTTTTCATCGCCGACGATGCCACAACCTACCTCGCGAAGATGCGCCAAGGGGCGGACGGCTCATGGCTCTGGAACGACCCCTATACCAGCGAGCCGCACGGCGGAGTCTTCCTCTTCTCCTTCTACATCCTGTTCGGTCACCTGGCCGCGCTCCTCCATCTGCCGCTGATCGCCGCCTATCACGTCGCCCGCATCTCGGGCGCGGTCGCGTTGATCATCGCCGCCGACCAGCTTTGCCGGCGGTTGCTGCAGCCCGACCTTCGCCGGCTCGGCCTGGTGCTCGTGATCCTCGGCTCCGGGGCGGGGTTTCTGGCGCAGGCGTTGGGCAACCCTTCCGTTTTTGGCAGCCAGCTCGAGGCCCTCGACCTCCACCTTCCGGAGATCAGTGGCTGGTACTCGATCCTCGCGATCCCCCACTTCGCCTGGGCGACCGCGCTGATCATCGCAGCCCTGCTGGGCCTGCTCCGCATCGCCGAGGCGCCCGCCTGGCGCCCGCTGGCGCTGACGTCCGCGGCACTGATCGCCCTCACCGCGATCCATCCGCAGATGATCCCGGTCCTCGGTGTCATCTGGGTCGCCTATCAAGCGGTGCTTAACGCCTGGGGGGCCCGGCCCTCGATGCGCTCGGCCGCGGCGCAGGCGGTCCCGTTCCTGGCGACCATCCCGCTGCTCGGCTACAACGCCTGGATCCTCTTCCGCGATCCGACGATCGCCGAGTGGGCACGCCAGTGGCGACACCAGGCACCCGGCCCTCTCAGCCTCGCGCTCAGCCTGGGCCTGCCGTTGCTGGCCGCCATTCTCGGAATGGTGATCGCCTGGCGGTGCCGCGACCGGGGCCTCGCGCTCCTGTCCGTATGGCCACCGCTGGTGATCGCGCTGCTCTACCTGCCCAACATCGCGAACATCCAGCGCCGGCTGCTCGACGCGCTCTATGTCCCGATCGGGGTGCTGGCCGCGGTCGGCATCAGGACGCTGACCTCGCGCCTGCGGCGCGCCCGCGGCCGCCGGATCGAGGCCATGCTGGTGATGGCCTGCTGCCTCTCATCGGCGCTGGTGCTGGCGATCGCGCTGCGATTCGCGTCGGGCGCCTTCACGGAAGCCTACATCGGCGGCGACGCCTGGCAGGCGATGCAGTGGCTGTCGTCGCATCATCAGCAAAGCGACCGGGCGCTCTCCTCACCGGGGGCCGGCCAGCTGCTCCCCGCCTGGGCCGGCGTCCAGGTGTACGTGGGCCACTACAGCGAGACGCTCGATTACTTCCAGAAAATCCGCAAGGTAGGCGCGGTCTTGAAATCGGGACAGCCCGAGTCGACGGTGCGAGCCTTCCTACACGACAACGGCATCACGCTGCTCTACTGGGGGCCAGATGAGGTGCTGACCGGTTATCAACCAGCAAACCAGCCCTACCTCCAACTTGTGCATCAGGATGGGACAGTGGCGATCTACCGAGTTGAGTTAGCTAAGTAAGCAAGGTCTGTGATGCGTGACGCGGCTTCGTCGGAATTGCTGGAGCGGCTGCGGTCGACTGATACCGCGATCCAAGCGCCGGCGATCGTCGAGGCTGAGAAATCCCGAGTCTATGAGGCAGCGCCGCTCCTCGCCGAGCTGCTGCGCTCGGCCGACTCTGCCATCCGCTCCAGCGCCGCTGAAGCTCTCGGGTACTTGGGCATCAAAGCGCCCAGCCGATACGGCGAGGCGCTTCTCCCTTTGCTTACCGATCGCGAGGCCTTCGTCCGCTCGTGCGCGGCCGAGTCTCTCGGCGCCCTTCGATACGAACCAGCCATAAACAGTCTCGGGCGTCTTCTCACCAGCGACTCGGACGAGCTAGTTCGGATCTGCGCGGCGGAGGCGCTTGCCGCGTTCGACGACAGTCGAGTCCTGTCCTTTGCCCAGCGGGCCATCGATGATTCCGATCCGACGGTGCGCGCCAACGTTGCCCGTGTCATCGCCTTGAGGGGTGATGGAAGGTCGCTGCCGATGCTGAATGAGCGACTCAACAAAGAGACGGCGTTTCAGCCCCGAGCAGCATTGCTCGGTGCAGCGTGGTTGTTGGGCTCGCGGGAAGCGTTACCCCGCTTGCTGGAATTGCTTGAGGCGGCAGACATCGTGCAGTCGACGATTGTGCTCAATGTGGTCTGGGACGTTATCAGCGAAGCCAGCGCTTCATCGATCGTTCGCGACGCGGCTGTTATTCGGGATGCGCTGGCCCGGTGCAAGCAGCGAGATGAACTGGTCGGCCGACATGCCGATGGTGTCCTGGATGAGCTGGCGAAGCGGCTTGGCGCCACCCCAAATTGAGGATTGATTCAGGCTGAAGCGCGCCGCTGGTCGTCTTTGGCCGCCGGGGTCGGATGCTTGCGCACGCGCCCCGGGATCGCGAGCAGCTCGAGAAACATCATGGCCGAGTGCCGGATCGGATGCACCCGGCTCTGCGGTGAGTTGATCCAGCGGGTGGGGACTTCGACGATCTGGTACCCGGCCTGTTTCGCCCGGTAGAGCACCTCGACGTCGAAGCCGAATCCGCGCGTTTGTAGCTGCGGGAAGACGCGGTCCGCCGCCTCAGCCGTGAACGCTTTGAAGCCGCATTGGGTGTCGTTGACGCCACCGAGCACGAAGATCCGCACCAGCCGGTTGAAGATCTTTCCCATCGTCTCCCGATACCACGGCTGATGAAGCTCCACCTGTGATTCCCGCAAGCCGCGCGAGGCGATCGCGACCCCGGCACCCGCGCGGAGCGGTCGCAGCAGCTTCTCCATGTCGTCGATCGGGACACTGAGGTCCGCGTCGCTGAAGATCCGGTAGCGGCCGCGTGCTGCGGCCATCCCGAGGCGGACAGCGCCCCCCTTGCCGCCATTGCGCTCCGCCACGACCACTGAGAGCTGCGGCCAGCGGGCGGCGCGCTCTCGCACGACCTGAACGGTGTTGTCACGGCTGCCATCGTCCACCACGATCACCTCGGCGGGAATGTTGATCGTGCCGAGGTGGCGTTCAACCCGATCGAGCGTCGCCGGTAGCCGGAGCGCCTCGTTGAAGGCAGGGATGACGATCGAGATCTCGGGAGTCATGCCGCGCGCTCCACCTTCCGCATCTCCGCGCGGAAAGCCAACAGCTCGGCAAACGCGCGGAACACGACCCGGATGTTGGCCCCGGTCTGTTTGCCCGCCTTTCTGGGGTAGTGGTGCACCGGGACCTCGACCACCCGCGCATGCAGCTGGCGAGCGAGCACGAGCATCTCGGTATTGATCAGCGCCCCCTCCGAGTGAAGGTCCATGTGGGCGACGAGCTCCTTGCGGGTGAGCCGGAAGGCGCAATTCACGTCGCGCACCAGCCGGCCGAACAGGAAGCGGACCAGCGTGAAGAACGCCCAGGCATTGAGCCGCCGAAGCAGCGGATCGCGCCGGTGCCTGCGGTAGCCGGCCACGATGTCGGCATCCGCGGCGTGGGCGAGCAGCAGCTCGACTTCCGCCGGATCGAACTGGTTGTCGGCATCCATCAAGAAGATCCAGCCGAAGCGCGCCGCATCGAAGCCCGACCGCAGCGCGGCGCCGTAGCCGCGGTTGACCTGGTGGCGGATGACCCGGAGGTTTCTGTGCGCCGCCTTGAGTTGTTCGAGCAGTGCCGCGGTACCGTCCTGGCTGCCGTCGTCAACGACGATGATCTCGAATCCGCGGGCGAAGGTCTGCAGCGCGGTCGCCATCCGCCCCACCGACTGCTCGAGGTTGGCTTCCTCGTTGTAGGCGGGCATCACCGCGCTGATCTCCACCGCCGGTGCGACCGGGCTCATTGAGCGAAGCCTACTCGGATGAACACGGTGGCTACCTCGTCCCGGCTCAACACCCTCCACGCCGGGTCCTGCCCCAGGATGCCGGTCAGTGGATGCGCGGTGGGAAGCACGATCGCGTCCGGGTGTGCCTGCGCGAGCACGTCCTGCCAGCCGGAGGCCAGGTAGCTCACGCGGAGGTACTGGCTGAAGACCTGGGCGCCGTAGACCTCGACGCGACCGTCGATGAAGACCCGGCCGCCGTCTGGATAGAGTCGCCAGACGAGGTATCCGCCGAAGTCGTAGTAGTTGAAGACGCGCAGCGGCCGGCCGGTCCGCTGTAGCGTGTCCGCCCCCTGCACCGGAAGCACGGCCCTGATCGCGGTGGCCTCCGCGGCCGGCCGCAGGTTGGGCACCGCCCGATAGGCGATCATGCCGGCGCCAACCACGATCAGGAGCGCCAGGTTGACCGCGCCCAGCGTCAGGTTGGTGCCTCGAGCGGGCGTGCGGCCGAAGCCTACCTGCGCGACCGCGCGCCGGTCGGCCGGCGGGAACAGGCTTGCGGCGAGGCTCAGCAACGCCTGGGCGCAGCGTCCAATGAGCGGCGCCGCGCCGAGGACGAAGAGCGGCACATGCCGCTGCGAGGAGAGCGCGAGGTAGAGAAGGGCAAATGCCAGCAACCACTCGCTGCTGCGGGCGTTGACGCGTCGAGTGGCGAGGCCGCCGAGCAGCAGGAAGATGATCCCTTCGACGAGCAGCCCGGGCAGTGAGTGGAAGTCCGGGGAGGCCCATTCCTGGATGTTGTTCTGGATCAGCGGCGAGGTCAGCGTGCCGAGCGAAAAGAGGACGGTCTGGATGCCGAACGGGTTGATCACCGATAGCAGGCTGCCCGCCGCGATCGCCGCAGCCAGCGCCGTCAGCCGGCGACGCGGCATGGCGCCCTCCCGCGATCGCCAGGCGTCGATCGCTTCGCCCGCGAGGAAGAGCCCGCTGATGATGACACCCACCAGGAACGCCGAGTGCAGGTTGGCCCAGAGCCAGATGAAGGGCGGCAACATCCACGCGTGCAGCCGGCCCGCTCGGTACTCGATCAGCCCGAGCAGAAGAATGCCGCAGAAGAGGACGTTGAGCAGCTGAGGCCGGGCTCCCCAGGCGGTCGACCCGGCCAGCGCGCCGACCAGCGTCAGGACGGACGCCGCAGAGGCCGGGAGTCCAGTGCGCCGAAGGAGCAGGTAGAGGCAGAGCGCCGATGCCGTCACCACCCCGGCGAAGACACCGACCAGCCACGGCAGGCCGCCGGCCTGATAGAGGAGATACATCCCGAGATCGGCGAGCCATTCGTGCATCACCCATGCGTGGCCGGCCGCGCTGAACGAATAAACGTCGACGTGCGGGATCGAGCTCGTCGCCAGCATCAATCGTCCGTTTGCCAGGTGCCACCAGAGGTCGGGATCGAGGGGAGGCACCGCCGCGAGGCTGAAGATGGCCGTGAACAGGAGTCCGCGGAGCGCGACCGTGCTGGTGACGCGGCGAAGCAGAGCCCCCACGCCACCCTCCCCCACAGGAGTAGGGACCCTGGAGGCTTCTGCCCCCTGCAGCGGGAGGGACATTGGAACCCCCACCCTACCCACCCCCAGAGAGGGAGGGTGATTTGCCCTCGCGCATCACCCGAATGACGAAGCGGGGCAGAGCGATCATGCGGCGCCAGCGCCACGGCTGGCGGCTCAATCGGTGCAGCCACTCCAGCCCCCGCTTCCGCATCCAGAGGGGCGCCCGCCTCGCCCGGCCTGAGATGAAGTCGAAGGCCCCGCCCACGCCCATACCGACGCTGGCGCCGGAAGCGCCCAGGTTCCGGCCGAGCCAGGCCTCCTCGGCGCCGGCGCCGTAGGCCAGCAGCAGCAGCTGGGCGCCGCTCGACCGGACGGCCTCGATCGTCGCGGCGTCACTCGCCGGGTGGGGGGAGCCGGCGTGTGTGCCCGCGAGCATAAAGCCGGGGTACGCTTCCTGCAGGACCCGGCCGGCTTCCTCCGCCACTCCGGGACTCCCGCCGAGGAAGAAGAACCGCCAGCCCTCGGCGGCGCCGCGGGCCGCCAGCGCTTTGAGGAAGTCGACGCCGGCCACCCGCTCGGGCAGCCGATGACCCAAGCGGCGGGCCGCCCACACCACCCCCGCGCCGTCGGCCAGCGCCAGGTCGGCGCCGCGAAGCACGGCCGCGAAGGCCGGGTCCCGCCCCGCGTGCATGATTCGCTCGGGGTTGACACTGATCACCAGCCGGGGACGCCGCTCGATGATGGCGCGGGCGACCCAGTCCACCGCCTCGGCCTCGGTCAGCGGGTCGATGGGCACCCCCAGCAGGGTGAAGCGGGTCACGCCGCGAGCGCCTGTCGGTAGACCTCCGCCGTCTCACGCCCGAGGCGGGTGATGCTGAACGCTTTCGAACGCAACAGTCCGCCCTCGCGCAGCCGCTCCTGCTCGTCGTCGAACCGAAGTAGCCGTTCCATGGCCTGGGTCAGCTCCTCGATGCTGTCCGTCTTCAGCACGACGCCGGCGTCCGCGACGAGCTCGGCCAGCGCCTCGTCTGATGAGACGATCACGGGCGCGCCGCAGGACATCGCTTCCAGCACGGGGAGACCGAAGCCTTCGTAGCGCGAGGGATAGACGAACACCGATGCGCCGGTGTAGATCGCGGGCAGCACATCGCGTGGGACATAGTCGAGCCCGATGATATGCGCACGCGGTCCGGGCTTCCGCAGCTCTTTCGCCAACCGCTCGGCGCCGCGGTTGGTCCGGCCGACGTAGACGAGCGCGGAATCGTCGACAAGGTCGGATGGAAGCAGCTCGTAGGCGGCGCGCAACCGGGCGAGGTCTTTCCGCGGATCGATGGTGCCCACGTAGAGGATGTAGCGGTCGGGCAGCCCGAACTGCCTTCGCACACTCGCAACCTCGTCGGCGGGCCGCGGCGTGAACATCGGATCCGCGCAGAGGGGCACGTAGGCGACGTGCTCCGGCGCGATATGGTACAGGTCGATGAGCTGCCGGCAGATCGCTTGCGAGGAAACCATTACCCGCCGCGCGCGGCGGATACTCTTCGGCCCAAGCGTTCCGAAGTACCAGCGGGCACGCGGGTGCATGTCCGCGGGACGGATGCGATAGGCCAGGTCGGGCACGGTCAGCACGAGAGGAACGCCGCTGAGCATCGGCGCGACGCCGAGCACGGAGTGCAGCAGCGGAAGGGCGCGCGGGAAGGCGCCGAAGCGCCAGGGGACCGACCATTGTTCCCGACCCAAGCGCAGGCCCCGGGGCACTCGCGGAAATGGGACGAGGCGATGCCCCTCGGCCGCATCACCCAGGTCGGGGATCACATCGCTCGGCACCAGCACATCAACCGATGCACCGACGGCGTGCAGGCCTCGAAGGATGTGCAGTGCGTGATGCTCGAGACCAGTAAACGGCCGAGCCGCGAACAGCAAGTCAACCGCGATGCCCTCGGGCAACGCAGTACTGGTGGACATTTCCGCGATGCTAGCGGAACCGCGACGGCGCAGGCCGAGGCCGCGGTGTGCGTGGTGATGACGTGATCGTCGGCATCGATGGCACCCCCGCCGCACGCACGCAGCTCACAGGGACGGAGGTTTACGCCCGGAGCATCATCAGTGCCCTCGCCGCGATACGGGGCGCACGAACCATGCGCGTCTATGCCAATGCGGTCGACGCGCCGCCATGGCTGCCGGCGGGAGTTGAATGGCGCGGCATCCCGTTTCCGCGACTCTGGACGCACTGGCGGCTGCGCCAGGCGCTGCGCCGGGAGCGCCCGGACGTCACCTTCATTCCGAGCCACGTGCTGCCGCTGGCGCTCGGGCTCAAATCGGTGGTCACCATCCACGATGTCGGTCACCGGCACGACCCACGCTCCTACTCGCGCGCCGGGCGCTGGTACCTGGAGGCGACGACCCGCTACGCGGCGCGGCGCGCCAATCGGCTGATCGCCGTCTCGCAGTCGACGGCCGATGATCTCACTCGGTTCTACGGCGTGCCGGGCGGCCGCATCGCCGTCGTGCACTCAGGGATCGACGCGCGGATGCGACCACAGGACCCGTCCAGGGTAGCCGAGCTGCTGCGGCGACTCGAGATCGGCGGCGCGTACTTTCTCTATGTCGGCCGCAACCACCCACGCAAGAACCTGACGATGTTGCGCCGCGCCTTCGACGAAGCGCGCCGGCGCGGCCTCGAGGCGGAGCTGATCCTGGCGGGACCGGGCCATGACGCCCCATCGAGAGGCAGCGCCAGAGTCCTGCCGTACGTGCCCGCCGATGACCTGCCGGCTCTGTACGCCGGCGCCATCGCGCTGACGCTACCCTCGCGCTTCGAGGGCTTCGGCTTTCCCGCCCTGGAGGCGATGGCGTGCGGCACCGCCGTCATTGCGTCGACCGCCGGTGCGCTCCCCGAGATCGTCGGCACGGCCGGCATCCTGCTCAGCCCCGACGACGCCGGGGCCTGGAGCCAGGCGATGCTCGAGCTGGCGAGTGACGGTGCGTTGCAGCGGCGCCTGATCGCGGCCGGGAGCGCGCGCAGCGCCGAATTCAGCTGGAACACCGCGGCCGGCAAGACCTGGCGTGTCCTCGACGCGGTCGCAGGCAAACCGTAGTGCGCAAAGACTCGAGGATTGCCGCGCTGCTCTCCCGCGCCGGGTTCATCGCCGCGGAAGAGGAAGCCGACGAGCTTCTCGCGAGCGCGGCCGGGAATGCCGAGCTCCTCGACTCGTTACTCGCGCGCCGTCTGACGGGCGAGCCGCTCGCGTGGATCACGGGAAGGGTCTCGTTCTGCGGCCTGGAGATCCGCGTCGATCCGGGTGTCTATGTTCCGCGATGGCAAAGTGAACCGCTAGCGCATCGCGCCGCGGCGCGGCTGCCGGGAAACGGAACGGCGATCGATCTCTGCACCGGGTCCGGAGCGATCGCGCGGACCATGATGAGCAAGCAACCTGGAGCGCGCGTCGTCGCGTCCGATCTCGATGAGCGGGCGGTTGCCTGCGCGACGGCGAACGGCGTCGAAGTCTACGCCGGGGACCTGTTCGCGCCGCTTCCCCGCACGCTCGAGGGGCGCGTCGATGTCGTCGTGGGCGTGGTGCCGTACGTGCCGACTCCCGGCCTGCCCCTCCTGCAGCGCGACACCTTCGCGTTCGAATCGACCCTTGCCTACGACGGCGGACCCGACGGTACCGAGATCCTCCGACGCGTGCTCAGCGACGCTCCCCGGTTCCTGCGGCGAGGCGGTGCGCTGCTGCTCGAGCTCGGCGGTGAGCAGGCCGGCGCGCTCCGCGACGAGCTCGCGCGCCTCGGCTATGTCGACGTCAGCGTTCTCGTCGACGAAGAGGGTGACGTCCGCGGCATCGAGGCGACGCTCGGGCCGCCGCGCGAATCGCGATATTGAAGGCTACGGCGAGATGACCGACTGGTAGACCTCGCGATGCGCGGCGGCGCTCGCGGACCAGGTGTAGAGCGCGGCACGCGCGCGTCCGGCGGCGACCTGCCGTTCGCGGAGCTGCGAATCCGTCAGCAATGACAAGATGTTGTCGGCGAGTGTCTGGGCATCCTCGGGCGCACTGAGCAGGGCGGCATCACCCGCGACTTCTGGGATCGCCCCCGCGTTGGAGGCGACCACCGGCGTGCCCGCGGCGAACGCCTCGAGCACGGGCAATCCGAAGCCCTCGTCGAGCGAGGGGAAGAGGACGGTGTGCGCCATCTGGTAAAGCGCGGGCAGATCCGGCATGCCGGCATAGCCGACGAAGCGCACCCAATCCCGCAGGTCGAGCTCGCGAACCGTATCGACCACCGCGTCGTACTTCCATCCAAAGCCGCCAGCGATGATCAGCGGTAGCCGCTGCCTTATCGGGATCCGCGCCAGCGCGCGCAGCGAGGTGACGTAGTTCTTGCGCGGCTGCACCGTACCCAGCTGTAGCAGGTAGCGATCCGGGAGCCCGTACCGGGCTCTGACGTCGGCCTTGAGCGACGGCGACACCGGTAGGGCAAACTCGGTCTCCACGCCGTGGGGGATCACGCGGCAACGCCCGGGCTCGACGCCGAAGAGGCGTACCGCGGCGCGTTTGGTTGCTTCCGATGGGCAGATGATCATGCGGGCGCGTCGGGCCGACTGCGGGACCACGACGCTGGTGGCAAACCACTGGCCGGATGGAAACCATTCCGGGTGGTCGTAGATGGCCAGGTCATGGATCGTGACCACCCCCGGAAGACCAGGGTGGAGTAACGGCAAGGAATTCGCCGGCCCGTGAATGAGCTGGGCGCCGTCGCGGTGCATGCGCAGCGGCAGCTCGAGCTGCGGCCCGAGAATGCGCAGCCCCGCATCCCGGTAGGGCCTGAGGTCCACGCCGTGGCTGTTGTGGAAGGCGGTGATCAGCGCCCCGATGTAGCGGCCCACGCCGGTCGCATCGTCGCTGAGGGCGCGAGCGTCGAGGGCGACACGAAGCGGGCTGGACGTTTCCAGCTCAGGCGTAGCTATCGATCCGGGCTTGCTTCGAGAGTGCCTCGACGACCTGCCGGGCGGGGAATCGGTCGAAGTCGGTGGTCGAGAACGTGACCACCCGGTCGCCCTGCGGGGGGATGTCGGGCCCGCGAAGGACGGCGATCACCAGGGCGCCAGCCGCCGCCGCGACATGGAGCGCATCACCGTCGTGGCCGATCACGCCGAGGCTGAGTTCGCTGAGAACCGCAACCTCGTCGACGGTGATCTGCGCGAGATTGATAACCATCGTCGGCTTGGCGATGCTGCCTTGTGTCTCGCGGATGATCTGCGCGTCACCGGCGCCACTCAGGAGCACGATGCGCTCGGCGATCGATTGGTTCGCCACGACGGCGAAGCGTTCGGCCGGCCAGCGTGGGCCCGAACGACGCGATGACCAGCCGCCGCCACCTGGAATCAAGACCAGTGGTCGCCGGCCACTCCCGATGAACGCCGGCCAGCGCGCCATCGCCTGGGTGCGTACCGCATCCGGCGGTCGCAGGGACGGTGCCTCGCCCGGTGTGAGGACCGGCCGGTTGCTCGCGACGGCCGCCAGGCGCCAATTCGCTTCCGCCGGGTGCATCCCCGTGACCGCTGGAACGCGCTCCGTCGCCGCCCAGCGACTCGGTCCCGCCGCGACGAGCCGGCGCGGCACCCCGGCGAAATACGCCAGCGCGACGTGAAGGAAGCTCGCGGGAAACGGGACGACCACCGTTTCCACCGATCCCGCGCGCAAGCGCCGAAAGACCCGGAGCAATTCGCGGGGCGAATCATCGAAGACGAAGGCGCGGCCGACCGAGGACAGCCCGAGCAAGGTGCCAACCGCGTCGGCCGAGGCGAAGACCGTAGCGCCGTCGCAGGCGCGGAGCACCGGCTGCGCCATCAGCGCCTCGCGCACACCGCCACCGAGAACGATGGCGACGCGGGAGGAGGGTCGCGGCTCGGTACTCACGTGATGTAGTGCTGCCCCCGGCGGATGACCTGCATGTTGTCGAGCGCCATTCCGGTTCCGATCGCCACGCAGCTCTGTGGGTCGGACGCCACCCGGGTTGGAAGTCCAGAACGCAACCCGAGAAACTCCGCGATCCCACGCAGCTGGGCCCCGCCACCGGTCAGGACAACCCCGTTGCGCATGATCGAAGCACGCCGTGCTTCCGGCACCTGAGCCACCACCCGCTGCAGGCTGGCGGCGATCGCCTCGAGCGGCACCTGGAGCGCTGCTTGCACCTCGCTCGCCGACACGCGGAGCGCGGTGCGGATACCCGCCTCATTGACGGCGCTCACCTCGAGATCTGCCTCGACGGCCGGGGCACTCGACGAACCCAGTTCCATTTTCAGGCGCTCGGCCTCGCCGGGCATCAACCGTAAGCCGTGCTGCGTCACGATCGCGGCATCGATAGCCCGGTCGAACGCCTCCCCGCCAATCCGTAGGGACTCCGTTGCCACGATTTCGCCCTGCGCGATCGCCGCCAGCTCGGTCGATCCAGCGCCCAGGTTGATGATGGCGATCCCTTCGGTCGTGGAGACCGAGACGCGGGCGCCGATCGCGGCGGCCATCGGCTTGTCGATCAGGTACGCCGTCTTGGCGCCCGCCTGAATGGTGGCGGCCAGTACCGCGCGGCGCTCCACGCCGGTCACTATCGCCGCCACCGAGAGCATCACGTCCGGGCGGAAGAGCCGCTGCCGGCCGACGATACGGCCGATCAGATGCTGGAGCATCGCACCCGCGACGTCGTAATCGACGCCGTTCCCGTCGCGGACCAGCCGGACGGCGCGGGCTTTCCGGCCGCGACCGACCATCTCGGAGGCGGCACGCCCGACCGCCAGCACGCGAGCGCCCTTTTCGTCCGTCGCCATCACCGCCGGCTCGTTCACGACCACACCCTCGCCCTTGACGTAGACGAGCACGGTTGAGGTGCCCAGGTCGATGCCGATTTTCTTTGAGAGCACGGCCGCCTCAATCCCCGACGACCCTGGAGAGATCCTGGTCGGCCGCCTCGCCGTCGACCCGCGTGATGTGCGCACCGAGGGCCTCGAGTTTGCGCACGATGTCCTGGTAGCCCCGATCCAGGTGATAGATGTTGTCGAGCACCGTGGTCCCCCTGGCACAGAGGGCGGCAACCACGAGCGCCGCACCGGAGCGGATGTCGGGCACCGTGACCGAGCCGCCATGCAGCGCGCTGGGCCCCGAGACGATCGCGCTGCGACCCTCGACATAGATGTCGGCCCCGAGCTTGCGCAGTTCCGGCACGTGCTGGAAGCGGTTTTCGAAGACAGCCTCGGAGATATGGCACCGTCCGTGCGCCTGCGTCATCAAGCTGACAAAGGGAGCCTGCAGGTCGGTTGGGAATCCGGGATGCGGCCAAGTCGTGACGTCGACCGGCTGCAGGTCCCCGTTGCCCTGCACCCAGAGGCTGTGGGTCCGGTCCTCGACCTCGACGCCGGCCGCCCGAAGCTTGAGCATCATGGCGCGAAGATCGGCCGTCTCGACGTCTTCGAGCACTCCCTCACCGCCAGTGGCGGCGATGGCGAATGCATAGGTCCCCGCCTCGATGTTGTCCGGGATCACGCGATGGGTGGCGCCGCTCAACTCCGCAACGCCTTCGATGACCAACACGTCGGTGCCGATCCCGTGGATCCGGGCTCCCATCTTGCCGAGAAACATCGCCAGGTCGACGACGTGCGGCTCACGGGCCGCGTTGTGGATGGTCGTGATGCCGTCGGCCGTCGCGGCGGCCATCATCAGATTCTCGGTCCCGGTCACGGTCGGCATATCGAGATGGATGGTGGCGCCTTTCAGGCGGTCGGCACGCGCCACGTACTCACCGCCCTCGAGCTCGACACTGGCGCCCATCAGGCGCAGTCCGACAAGGTGTTGCTCCACGCGGCGCATCCCGATGTCGTCCCCGCCCGGCTTCGCCACGCGAGCCTCACCGCGGCGCGCCAGCAACGGACCCATCAGGAGGAAGGAGGCACGCATCCGGTTGGCCATCGCCGCCAGCACCTCGCTGCGGGCGAGTCGCTCGGCGTTGATCTGAAGCTGCTGCGGATCCAGCCAGCGGATCTGGACGCCCATACCTTCCAGCAGGCGGATCATGGTCGAGACGTCCTCGATCCGCGGCACGTTCTTGAGGCGGACTTCCTCCTCGGTGAGCAGACAGGCCGCGAGGATAGGAAGGACCGCGTTCTTGGAGCCACTGATCGGGACCCGCCCGACCAAACGAGTTCCCCCCTCGATCAGGAGTTGGGCCACTGACCCCCTAGGGTATCAGCCGAGCGACGCCGTTGGCTCGATTTGGCCTCTCCGTAACTTAGGTTCTGCGGCGGCGGCGCAACTCGGCCAGTCGCAGCCTGGCCTCGGCTCGTGCCAGGGCGACCGAGGCGGCGGCCTGATCCGTGTCGGACAGCTTCTGTTGCAGGAGGTCCGCCGCCCGGCGACGGGCTTCTTCGGCGCGGGATTCGTCGATGTCCTCCGCCCGTTCGGCCGAATCGGCGAGTACCGTCACTTCATCGGGGCGCACTTCCAGGAAGCCGCCGGAGACGAAGAAGAACTGCTCGTCGCCGTCATTGCGCACCTTCACCGTCCCTGGTCTGAGCGGCGTCAACAGCGGGATGTGCTGCGGCAGGATCCCCAGCTCCCCCTCCGATCCCGGTGCCACGACGAAGTCGGCATCGCCCTTGAAGCGCCGGCCTTCGACGGTGACGATGTCGACATGCAGCTTCTTACTGTCGGCCACGATTACTTCGACCGCTTGTCGCTACCGGCCTCGCCGTCCTTGCTGGCTTTTTCTTCGCCCTTCGGCCGCTGATCATCCGCGGCGCCGGCTTTGGGCTTCTCCTCTTTGGGCTTCCCCGCATCGCCAGTGGCAGCTTCGCCCTTCGCCGCCTCGACCGCGGCGCCGGCTTTTGGCTTCTCCTCTTTGGGCTTCCCCTCATCGCCAGTGGCAGCTTCGCCCTTCGCCGCCTCGACCGCCTCGTCGATGGTGCCCACCATGTAGAACGCCTGCTCCGGCAGGTCGTCATGCTTCCCCTCGAGGATCTCGCTGAAGCCGCGGATCGTCTCCTTTAACGGCACGTACTTCCCGGGCCGGTTGGTGAAGATCTCGGCCACGAAGAACGGTTGCGACAGGAAGCGCTCGATCTTACGGGCCCGTGCTACCAGGATCTTGTCATCCTCGGACAGCTCGTCCGGGCCGAGGATGGCGATGATATCCTGCAGCTCCTTGTTGCGCTGCAGCACCTGCTGCACCCCGCGCGCCACGCGATAGTGCTCCTCACCGACGATGTCGGGGGTTAGGAATCGGGAGAAGGAATCGAGCGGGTCCACCGCCGGATAGATGCCGCGCTCGACGATCGCGCGGGAGAGACTGACGGTGGCGCCTAGATGGGCAAACGTCGTCGCGATCGCCGGGTCGGTGTAGTCGTCCGCCGGCACGAAGACCGCCTGCACCGATGTGATCGACCCCTTCTTGGTGGAGGTGATGCGTTCCTCGAGGTCGCCCATCTCGGTGGCGAGCGTGGGCTGGTAGCCGACCGCCGAGGGCAGCCGGCCGAGGAGGGCCGACACTTCGCTACCCGCCAGCATGTAGCGGAAGACGTTGTCGATGAAGAGCAGCACGTCCTGGCCGAACTCGTCGCGGAAATACTCCGCCAGTGTCAGACCGGTCAGGCCGACCCGGGCGCGTGCACCCGGCGGTTCGTTCATCTGCCCGAACACGAGGGCCGTCTTGTCGATGACCCCCGATTCGTTCATCTCGAGCCAGAGCGAGTTGCCCTCGCGGGTGCGCTCGCCGACGCCAGCGAAGACCGAGAACCCCTTGTGCTCGGTGGCGATGTTGCGGATCAGCTCCATGACGATGACCGTCTTGCCGACGCCGGCGCCACCGAACAGGCCGATCTTGCTGCCCTTGGCGAAGGTGGTCACGAGGTCGATGACCTTGATTCCGGTTTCCAGGACCTCGGTGTCCGTCGCCTGCTCGCTGACCGGCGGCGCAGGACGGTGGATCGGGAGGCGGACCTCCGACTCGATCTTGCCCTTGCCGTCGATCGGGTCGCCGATGACGTTCATCATCCGGCCCAGCGTCCCCTTGCCCACCGGCACCGTGATCGGGCCGCCCGTATCCTTGACCTCGGTGCCGCGGACCAGCCCGTCGGTCGAGTCCATTGCGATGGTGCGCACCACGTCGTTCCCGCGATGTTGCTGGACTTCCAGCACGAGGCGGCCCTGCTTGCCGCGATCGATTTCGAGCGCGTGGTAGATCTCCGGCAGGTCTTGCCCCTCGAAGACGACGTCGACGACCGGACCGATGATCTGGTCGACGCGCCCGGTCCGTTCCTTCTTTGGTTTCCCTTGCTTTTTCTCGGCCTTCTCTGCGATTGCCATTGATGCCTCCTAGCCGGCGGTGAGCGCCTCGGCGCCACCCACGATTTCACTCAACTCCTTCGTGATCGTCGCCTGCCGCACCTTGTTGCGCAGCAGGGTCAGGTCGTCGATCAGCTCGCCGGCGTTGTCGGTCGCGTTCCGCATCGCCACCATCTGGGCCGCGTAGAAGCTGGCCAGGTTGTCGAGCACCGCGGCGTAGACCTGGGCCTCGACGTACCGAGGGAGCAACTGCGAGAGCACGTCCTCGGCCTCCGGTTCGTACAGGTAGTCGATGCGGATTCCCTCCTTCCGCTCCGGGACGCGCACCGGAATCAGAACCTTGACCGTGGGCTCCAATCGACTGACCGAGGCAAAGTGGGTGTAGACCAGCGCCACCTCGTCGACGTTACCCTCGAGATACTCGTCGCGAGCGACGGTGATCGCCGGCAGGATGTCCTTTAGCTGGGGACGGTCGCCGATCCCCGATACCTCGGCCAGGATCGGCACGCCGAGTCTCCGGAAGTAGTCCCGTCCCTTGCGGCCAATGGTGTCGAGCACGATGTCGCCCTGCCGAATGTAGCCGAGCGCCACCCGAAAGGCATTGACATTCAGGCCTCCCGCCAGCCCACGGTCGGAGGAGACCAGGATCAGCAAGCGCTTCTTGACCGGCCGCTCGATCAGGAAGGGATGCTGATAGGAGGTCACCCGGCTGGCCACTTCGACAAGGACATCGGCCATCCGGTCGGCATAGGGGCGCGCCGCCTCCGCCCGTGCCTGCACGCGCCGCAGCTTGGAGGCGGCGACCGCCTGCATCGCGCGCGTGATCTGCTGCGTGTTCTTCACGCTGGCGATCCGGCGGCGGATGTCGGCGAGGGTGGCCATCTGGCGCTAGCGCTGCTTCGTGGTCTCGCGCTCGGTCGCGCGGCGGGCCGACTGCAACGGACCCTTTTCCCTGGCCGGCTCCTCAGCTTTTGCGGCAGGCTTCTCTTCCACCTTCTGAACCAGCGGGCTCGACTTCTTGAACTCGTCGATCGCGCCACGCAGAAGCTTTTCCGTGTCCGGCGACAACGCCTTCTCTTTGGCGATCGCCTGCTCGATGCCCGGGTGCGAGCTGCTCAGGAAGCGGAGCAGCTCTTTTTCGAATTGCCCCACCTTGTCGACCGGAACGTCGTCGAGGAGGCCGTTCCCGCCGGCAAAGAGGACGATCACCTGCTGGGCGACGGGCATCGGTTCGAACTGGCCCTGCTTGAGCAGCTCTTCCATGCGCTTGCCACGCTCCAGCTGGTCACGCGTCCGCTTGTCGAGGTCGGAGGCGAACTGGGCGAAGGCCGCGAGGTCGCGATACTGCGAGAGGTCGAGGCGAAGACGGCCGGCGACCTGCCGCATGGCTTTGATCTGGGCGGCGCCTCCGACGCGGGAGACGGAGAGGCCAGTCGAGATCGCGGGCCGGATGCCCGCGTAGAAGAGATCGGCCAACAGGTAGATCTGGCCGTCGGTGATCGAGATGACATTGGTAGGGATATAGGCGGAAATGTCGCCCGCCAGCGTCTCGATGATCGGCAGCGCGGTCAGCGAGCCACCACCGTTCTCCTTGTTCATGCGCGCCGAGCGCTCCAGCAGCCGGGAGTGCAAATAGAAGACATCGCCAGGATAGGCCTCGCGCCCTGGCGGCCGGCGCAGCAGGAGCGAGATCTGCCGGTAGGCCCAGGCGTGCTTGGAGAGGTCGTCGTAGACGACCAGCACATCCTTGCCCTTGTTCATGAAGTACTCGCCCATCGAGGTGGCCGCGTAGGGCGCGATATACCAGAGCGGCGCCGGCTCGCTGGCGGTCGCAGAGACGATGATCGTGTACTCCAAGGCGCCGTGCTCCTCGAGCACGGCAGCCACCTGGGCGACTGTTGCGGCGCGTTGCCCGATCGCGACATAGATGCAGATGACGTCCTGCCCTTTCTGGTTGATGATGGTGTCGAGCCCAATCGCGGTTTTGCCGGTCTGGCGGTCACCGATGATCAGCTCCCGCTGGCCGCGGCCGATGGCAGTCATCGCATCGACCGCCTTCAGCCCGGTCTGCAACGGCGTATCGACGGGTTGGCGTGTGATGACACCGGGGGCGACCTTCTCGACAGGGGCAGTTTCTTTTGTCTGGATGGGTCCTTTTCCGTCGATCGGCTCGCCGAGGGCGTTGACGACGCGGCCGATCAGCGCATCACCAACCGGCACCTGGACTACGCTGCCGGTCGTGCGAACCTCATCGCCCTCGCGGATTTCCTCGTAGGGCCCGAGGACGACAGCGCCGACCGAATCCTCCTCGAGGTTGAGCGCCATGCCTTTGACCCCACCCTTGAACTCGAGCAGCTCGAGGGACTGCGCGTTCCTCAGGCCATAGATCTGTGCGATGCCGTCACCGATCTCGGTGACGATGCCAACGTCCGCCGACAGAACGGGGACGTCAAAATCCTTGATGCGCTGTTTGATCAGATTGCTGATCTCGTCTGACTTGATGCCCAATGCTCTCCCTCGCCCTTTAGCTCAATAATTCCTGCCGGAGCCGCTTGAGTTGCGTCCGCACGGTACCGTCCACCAGGTGATCGCCGATCTGGATCGCCGCTCCACCGACAATTGCTGGATCGCTGAGGAACTTGACGTTGACCTTGCGGCCCAGTTTGCGCGCCAGTTCCTGCTCGTAGTGCCGTCGGTCATCTTCCTCCAACTCCAGCGCCGTCGTCACGGTCGCGTGCACGATACCGGATGCCTCGTCGGCGAGCCGCTCGAACTCTTCCCGGATGCGATGGATCTCGCGCGTCCGATAGTGCTCGACCAGCAAGCGAAGCAGGTTCTCCGTTTCGGGGCGGAGCTCCGGCTTGAGAAGCTGGGCCAGATCCATCCGGCGCCTGACACCCACCGCGGGGTTCTTGAAGGCGGCAACGAGGACGTCGTCCTGGAGCAACTCGTCCAACTTGGCCAGCTCAGCCCGCCAGGTGTCGATCCCGTTCTCCTCCTGGGCCAGCTGAAAGATGCCCGCGGCGTAGCGGCGCGCCACGTTGCTGCTTTCAGGCACGGATCTCCGCCTCCTCGATGGTGCGCTGGATCAGCGCGCGGTGCTTCTTGGCGTCAAGGCTCTCGCCGATGATCCGCTCGGCGGCCATCACGGCCAGGTCTGCCACCTGCTCCCGCAGATCTTCCACCGCTTTGGCGCGCTCCTGCTGGATCTCGGCCCGGGCTTTCGCGACCAAGCCCTCCGCCTGCTCGCGCGCCTTGACTTCCAGTTCCTTGCGCAGGTCCTCCGCCTGCTTGGCGATCCGGTCGAGCATCGCCTGCGCTTCGCGCCGCGTCTCCTCGAGCTTTACTTGACGTTCTCGCTCCGCCTCCTCCAGCTCGCGCTTGGCGCGCTCGGTCGCCTCTACGCCTTGCTGGATCCGCTCCCGGCGCTCGTTCAGGATCCGCAAGAGTGGGTCCCAGGCGAAGCGGTACAGGACGCCCAACATGACCAGAAAGATCAGCAACTCAGCGATCAGCGTGCCATTGAGCGTGAGTAGCCCGGCGTCGAGGCGGGTCATTTCCCGGTGATCTGGCTCAACAGCGGGTTGGCAAAGATCAGAAACAGGCCGAGGCCCAGGCCGATGATCGGCAGCGCCTCGATGAACCCGATGCCGATGATCATCAGGAAGAAGAGCCGGCCCTGTAGCTCGGGCTGGCGCGCCGTCCCTTCGACCGTGCGGCTCGACACCAACCCATCACCGATTCCCGCGCCCAAGGCGCTCAGCCCGAGCAGAAAACCGAAGGCGATGACCGTGGCCCCTAAAACGATTGCGCGTTCCAAAACAGACCCTCCTTAGTGGTGTTATGCATGTGCGGTTTCAACTTCAGTGGCGATCGCGACATACGAGACGGTCAAGACGGTAAAGATAAAGGCCTGCACCGTTCCGATGAAGAGGCTGAAAAGCGTCCACACCGCGCCCGGCAACCAGGAAATCCAGGTCGGAACCAGCGTGATGATCAGTGACAGCAGCAGCTCCCCGACGAAGATGTTGAAGTACAACCGGAAGGACAGCGTGATCGGCTTGGCGAGCTCGTCGATGACGCTCAGCGGAAAGTAAGGCGGGACCACCAGGAGATGTTTGAGGTAGCCGCCGAAGCCGCGGCGGCTGATGCTGAAGAACGTGAACAGCACGAACGTGAGGAGGGCCAGCGCCAGCGTCGTATTCCAGTCATTGGTCGGCGACTTGAATCCGGGGATGAGTCCCAGCCAGTTGGAGACCAGCAGAAAGACGAACAGCGTGATGGCAAGCGGCCCCAGGTTGAGATTTCGACCCTGGAGCGACTCCGCGGTCAACCCTCCGATGTACTCGACGATCAGCTCGACGATGTTCTGCAGCTGTGTCGGTTTTCCGACGCGCAGCTGGCTGCGCAGGACGAAGGCGCCGACGAGCAGGAGGGCGCACACGATCAGGGTGTTACGGATGGTGTCGGCGTTGAAGTCGATCCCGCCAATGTTGATGGTGGGGTGCGTGACGTCCGCCTGAAGCAGCACCAGGAGCCTCATACCGGCAAGCCCGGTCGGGTCCGCATCATCCGCCAGCCCGCGACCGCGCCGGCGATCGGGAAACAGAAGTAACCGATCGCCGCGCCGACCGGATCGACGCGGCTCACGATGAGGACGACGCCCAGCAGGACGGCGATCGTGAGGAACCGGATCGCGGCTGCCAACTGCAGCATTCGCACCGTCGGGGCGTGTCCGAGGAACCGCCGCGCGGTTCCAACCATCCAGACCATGTTGGCGAGGCCGAGCAGCCCACCGGCAATCAGACCGGCGATCGCGCGAGGGTGACCGGTGGCCACCATCGCGGCGCCGACGACGCAGAGGAAGGCGAGCAAAACCACGGACGTCGTCAGCTCGAACCGCCGCAGCTCACCCACTCCGACGTATCTCCTTCATGAGCCTCCGCACGACACTGTAACCGCCCCCCAGAATCCCGAGCAGCAACCCCACCAGGAGGAACCAGGGTGACGTGTGCAGGGCCCGGTCAGCGAGGTAGCCAAGACCCAACCCAACCAACACCGTGACGGCTAGCTGGAGGCCGACGCCCGACGCGAGACTAAAGGCCGCCAGCATGCTGGGGTCCTTGCGCTTATCCGTCGGGGCCATCACTGCCTCCAGAAATTAGGCCTCAACCGTTCCAAGCTTATCAGGGGTGAATTCGCAACGGTATCGGGCGCGGGCCCGAACCGGGCTCAACCTCGTCGGATTCGGCGGAAGCGGCGCACAACGATGATGCCGATCCCGAGCAGCATCAGCAAGATGGCGCCGAGCAGGACTTTCTTGTGTCCGTAAATGGCCAGCCCGACCGCGGCAAAGATGGCGGTTCCGAAGTAGAAGACGAGCGCCGTCTCGCGCGGACTGAGGCCGAAGTCGAGCAGCCGGTGGTGCAGGTGTTCGGTGTCGGGGGTGGCGATCGACCGACCGCGCAGCCGTCGGCGGACGATGGCCCAGATGGTGTCGACGATCGGGATCGCTAGCGCCGCAAGAGGCACAACCAAGGCCAGCACGATCGCACCCTTGGCGACCGAAAGCACCGACAGCGCGGCCAGCGTGAAGCCGAGGAAGTTGCTGCCGCTGTCGCCCATGTGGACACGGGCCGGATGCCAGTTGAAGAAGAGGAACCCGATGCAGGCGCCGATCAGCGCTCCGGCCAGGATGACGATGTCACCCTCGCCGCGATTGATCGCCGCCAGCAACAGGGTCGCGGCGACAATCGCCACCACACCGGCAGCCAACCCATCGACGCCGTCGATCAGATTGATGGTGTTTTGCAGACCGACGAACCAGAGCAGCGTGACCGGGACCGATACCGCGAACGACAAGATGATGAGGTGGCCAGGAAGGCCGATGAACTTGATCGAAATCCCGAAAACGAGGATGGCGAGAAGGGAGGCGGCGACCTGGAAGACCAGTTTGAAGAGGGGTCGAACCCCACCGAGGTCGTCGAAAACCATCAGCGTCGTGATGACTGCCGCTGACAGGAGCAAGCCCAGGGTTGCCGGGTTCGTCGAAAAGAGGGCGGCGGATAGGCCGAATCCCAGGTACATCGCCAGTCCGCCCAGCCGGGCCGTGGGCTCACTGTGGATGCGGCGTTCTCCCGGCTGGGCAACGGCCCCCAGCCGGAAGGCCAGCCATCGCGCCGGAAGGACCGCGATCGTGGTTCCGACCAGCGCCGCGAGAAAAGGCACCACCGCCGGGCCGAAGCGCGCGGGTGAGAAGTCAGACCAGAAGGTCGGGTCGCTGAAGAGGCCCGCGCCCGCTAGTAGGGCAGCGGAAATCGTTCGCACAACGCCCGGCTACGGGCGCGTACCTGTTCATGGACCGTCCGGTCCTCGAGGTTGAAGAGCAACTCGGAAACCATGTCGGCGATCTGCTCCATTTCTTTTGTGCCCATTCCTCGCGTCGTGACCGACGGCGATCCCAACCGGATCCCACTCGGGTTGAACTTGCTCGCGGCATCGAACGGGATCGAGTTGCGGTTCACGGTGATGCCGACGGTATCGAACGTATCCTGGACTTTCTTTCCCGTGAGGTTGAGCGGCCGCAGGTCGATCAGCATCAGGTGGTTGTCTGTTCCCCCACTGACCAGCCGGAGCTTGCGACGGCCGAGCCCCTCGGCGAGCGCATGTGCGTTGTTGACTACCGCCTGCGCGTAGGACCTGAACTCCGGGGTCTTCCACTGGGCCAGCATCACCGCCTTGCCGGCGATCGCGTGGTTGTGGGGGCCGCCCTGGCTGCCGGGAAACACGCTCTTGTCCACCTCGGCGGCGTACTTCGCCTTGCAGAGGATCATCGCGCCCCAGGGACCACGCATCGTCTTGTGGGTGGTGAAGCTGACGAAGTCGGCGTGGGGCACCGGGCTCGGGTGCGCACCACCGGCGACCAGGCCGGCGAAATGCGCCATGTCGACGAAGAAATAGGCATCGACCGCCTTGGCGATCGCCGCCAACCGCTCGAAGTCGAGGGTGCGCGGGTAGGCACTATAGCCGGCGAGCAGCATCCTCGGCCGCACATCTTTCGCCTGCTTCTCGAGCACGTCGTAATCAATGCGCTCCGTCGTAGGATCGACCCCGTACGGCACGAAGTGGTAGAGCTTGCCGGAAAAATTCACGGGGCTCCCGTGGCTCAGGTGGCCGCCTTGGCTGAGATCCATCCCCATGACGGTGTCGCCAACCTTGAGGACGCTCGCGTAGACGGCATAGTTGGCGGTCGTACCGCAATGGGATTGCACGTTGGCGTGCTCAGCGCCAAAGAGCGCCTTGGCGCGCTCGATCGCGAGCGTCTCGATCCGGTCGACGTTTTCGCAGCCGCCGTAGTAGCGCTTGCCCGGGTACCCCTCGGCGTACTTGTTGTTGAGCAGTGAGCCGAGCGCCTGCAGCACCGCCGGACTGGCGATGTTCTCCGATGGAATGAGCTCCAGCGTGTACTGCTGACGCTCGTATTCGTCGCGGATCGCGGCACCGACCTCGGGATCGACGAGGTCGATCCGGCTGGTCAGGTCGGTGCGGGCCTGCAACATCCCGCCCATTATCCCCGAATCAGTTCCGAAGACGGGATCGCCCCCTGGCGCAGGATGCGAGGCGTCGCACCACTCAGGTCAAGAATGGTCGAGGGCTGACCGATTCGGCAGTGCCCTCCGTCGAGCACGAGATCAAGCTCGTCGTCTAGCCCGGCAAGGACCTGGTCGGCATCGACAGGCGGCGGCTGTCCGGCGGCATTGGCGCTGCTGCTCGCGATCGGCTCCCCCAGCGCCCTCAGCAGCGCGAAAGCGACGTCGTGGTCCGGCGCGCGCATTGCGATGGTCGAACGGTCGGTCGGGATACGGGCGGGCAGCACCAGGGTCAGCGGACCCGGCCAGTAGCGGTCCATCAACTCAGTGGCGGTCGCGGAGACGACCGCGAACCGCTCGACCTGCGCCCGGTCGGTGACCAGCCACACCATCGGCTGTCCGGATGGACGGCGCTTTACCTGGTAGAGGCGAGCGACCGCTGCCGGGTCTGCGGCGCGCGCGCCGATGCCATAGAGCGTGTCGGTTGGGAAAGCGATGACGGCGCCAGAGCGAAGCCGCTCGGCCGCCTGCGCGATGTGCGACGGGTCGGCCGGCCACCGCAGGGTCACGTTTGGATCCGGACCACGCGGTCCTGCCCGGCCAGGTCCTTGTGCACGGTCACCAGCGCCGCGGGCCAGTGCCCCTGGGCGAGGCGCACGACGCGGCGGATTTGCGCCGGGTCGCATTCGAAGAGGACGAGGCCGCCCGGTTTCAGTACCGCAGGCGCTTGCGCCAGCGCGACCCGAATCAGCAACAGCCCGTCCTTGCCGCCGTCGAGCGCGAGCGCCGGCTCGTAGTCGAGCTCCTTCGGCCGAATGCGCCGCAGCGCCTCCGGGATGTAGGGAAGGTTGGCGAGGATCAGGTCCGCTGGGGACGCGCGGCGCAGTAAGTCGCCCTTCAACGTGATGATCCGCCGGCGCAGGCGGTAGTGCGCGATATTTTCGTCAGCCACCTTTAACGCGCGAGCGCTGACATCCCGTGCCTCGATGTGAATCTGTGGCACGGCTTTCGCGACGGAAATCGCGACCGCGCCGCTGCCGGTACCCAGGTCGATCATCCGCCGCGCCCGTGGGTGTGCCGTCAACCAATCGATCGCCAGCTCGACGAGCAGCTCGCTCGACGGGCGCGGAATCAGCACGGCAGGGGTAACGCGAAACATGTACCCATAGAACTCGCGCTCGCCGACCAGGTAGGGCAGCGGAACGCGGGCCACTCGGCGACTGGTCAACCGCCGCAGCTGAGCCCGCTGCGCGACGGTTAGCTCGCGCTCGGGGTGGCTGTGGAGCCGCTCGCGCGAACTCTGGAGGACGTGTGCCACCAGGATCTCGGCGTCGAGCCAAGGTAATGGAATGCCGGCCGTGTCCAGGGTGGCCCGTGCCTTGGCGAGCTGCGCCTTGACCCGGCCGCCGTCAGTTGCGCGCGGCGCCATTCGGCGGTTCGCTCAACCGGTTCCCGCGGTCCCAGGCGATCAAACGATCGATCACCGGGTCGAGGTCGCCGGCCTCGACGAACTGGGGCAGCTTGTAGTACTTGAAGTCGATCCGGTGGTCGGTGATCCGGCCTTCCGGATAGTTATAGGTACGGACTTTTTCGCTGCGATCGCCCGAGCCGACGGCTGAACGACGGACCTCGGTCAGGGCCTCCTGCTGCTGCGCCATCTGGCGGTCGAGCAGGCGGGTCATCAGCACCTTTTCCGCCTTGGCCTTGTTCTTGAGCTGAGAGCGCTCGTCCTGGCAGGTGACAACGATAGGCGCACCGCCGTCCTCGGGCGTGTAGGTGAGGCGGACCGCCGAGTCCGTGGTGTTGACGCTCTGCCCGCCGTGCCCGCCGGAGCGGTAGACGTCGACCTTGAGCCGCTCTGGATTGATGACAACATCGACGTCCTCAGCCTCGGGCATCACCACGACGGTGGCTGTCGAGGTGTGGATGCGTCCTTGCGCCTCGGTCTCCGGCACCCGCTGCACGCGGTGCACGCCGTTCTCGAATTTCAGGCGCGAGTAGGCGCCTCGACCGCGAACCTCGAAGACCACCTCTTTGAAGCCGCCGCGCTCGGTCACGTTCTCCGAGAGCAGGTCGACCTTCCAGCGATGCGACTCAGCATAGCGGCTGTACATGCGGAAGAGGTCGGCGGCAAACAATCCCGCCTCATCACCGCCGGTCCCCTGCCGGATCTCGACGATCACGTCCTTGTCGTCGGTGGGATCCTTGGGCACGAGGGCGACGTTGAGCTCGCCTTCGAGGCGGTCGCGTTCCGCCTGCTGCTTCTCCAATTCCTGGCGTGCGTAGGCCTGCATCTCGGGATCTCGCTCCTGTTCGGCCAGTTCGCGGGCTTCGGCCATGCCGCGCTCGGCACGGCGGTAGGCTTCATAGAGGTGCACCAGGTCGCGGAGCTGGGCCTGCTCTTTGCTCAGCCGCTGGAGTTCCTTGAGGTCGGCATGAACCGCGGGGTCCGCCAGCCGCTCGGTGATCGCGTAGTACCGGGCCCGAACGGCTTCGAGCTGTTCGAACATCAGGCCGCGGCCTCTTTCTCCTCTTGCCGGGCTCCCTCGAATGCCGCCAGTGCCACCTCGATCTGACGGTCGTCCGGTTCCCGCGTGGTGAGCTTCTGGGTCAGGAGGAACGGGAGGATCAGCACCTTCACGATCGGGTTGTTCCGATGTCGGCCGGCAAAGCGAATGAACTCATAGGCCAGCATGGCAATCACCGGGATGAGCACGACGCGCGACAGCAGCAAAAGGGGCAGGGCCGGACGGCCGACCAATCCAAAGACAAAGGCGCTGACGACCATCACGGCGAGCAGGAAGCCGGTGCCGCAGCGCGGATGGAGCGTGCTCTGCGTCCGCACGTTGGGCACGTCGAGCGGAAGCCCCGCTTCGTAGGCATTGATCGTCTTGTGCTCGGCACCGTGGTAGGCGAAGAGTCGCGCGATCTCCGCCTTGAAGGAGATGGCATAGAGGTAGAGCAAGAGCAGCGCGATCCGGACCGCCCCGTCGACCACCCCGAAGAAGAGATTGCTGTGACCGCGGCTCAGGAAGCCCGCCGCCAGCAGGGGGACGCCAAGGAAAAAGAGCAACGCGCCGGCCACCGCGATCGCCATCGTCACGCGGATGGTGGTCGCGCTCAGTTCCACCTGCTCGGCGGCGGCCTGGATGTTCGCCGACCACATCAGCGCCTTCATGCCGAGGTGGAGCTGCTCCCAGAGCCCGGCCAGACCGCGGAGCAGCGGCAGCTTCCAGACCGGGTGGGTGTAGATGATGGACCGCAGGCGCTCGCGCAAGACCTGGATCTCGCCGTCGGGCTTGCGGACGGCGACCGCGTAGGTGGTGCGGCCGCGCATCATGACGCCCTCGAGCACGGCCTGGCCGCCGTAGAAGAACTTGTCCTGGCTCACAGCCGCGCTCATCCTAGTCCCTGCGCAACGCCGCTGGCCACAGAGGGCTCAACGGGGTAGCGGCTTATCTCTTCCGCTGCTGGCGCTGCTGGAACCGGTCGACGCGGCCCTGCGTATCGACGATTCGCTGCTGGCCGCTGAAGAAGGGATGGCAGACCGAACAGACCTCGGTCTTGAGCTCTTTCTGAGTCGAGCCGGTGGTGAACTTGTTGCCGCACAGGCAGACGACCACGGCATCGTGGTAGTAGGTCGGATGGATGGTGGCTTTCATGGGGGTCCCAATTCTATCTCAAGATGGCGGACGTCTGAAGCATGCCAACGCCCAGTGCGAAGAGCAGCCCGAGGTAAACGGCTCCGACGATGACCTTCGTCTGGGCGTCAACGGCGTAGTAGGCCGGATTGAGGACCGTCGACCGAAACCGCTGGTAGGTGGAGAAGGCCCCGAAGATCAAGACCAGGAAGAGGACCGGGCTCACCCTCGTTCCGGACTGCAACTCGAAGAGGAGCAGCCCGGCCGCAATCGCCAGCCCAGCGACGTTGAACCACTTGGAGAGCAACGACGTCACGCGGCCACCGTCAAGCGGCGTGAGCGGAATCAGATTGAAGAGGTTGATCAGAAAGCCGAAGTAGGCAAGCGCCCGCAACAGCTGACCGGTGCTCGAGTCGGGCGTGGCGAGGTAGCCGAGGTAGCACAGGCCGGCAGCGATCGACCCCAGCACCGGACCCCCGATCGCCATGATGGATTCCTGGGCGACGGTACGCGGCTGTTGCTTCATGCTGACGAAGGCGCCGAGGAACGGGATCATGACGGGAAGGCTGACCGGCAGGCCGATAATTCGGGCCACCACGACGTGGCCGCTCTCATGGATCAGGATGAGGAGCACGATGCCGACGCCGAAGGCCCAACCGAAGATCTGTGCGTAGATCAAGGCCGTCAGCCCGGTCGAGACGATGGTGAACCACAGCCCTTTGAACTTGAGCAGTAGCAGCCCAACGTAGGAGAGCTTGCCGAAAACGAAGGCGAGGAAGGCGAGAATTCCCGCTGCCAGCCCGCCGTTCCGCCTTCCGCGGTTGTCAGGCTGTGCGGGGATATCGGCCTGGACTGGCCGGTCGGTCCGGTAGCCGTAATCGGCCCCGCCCGCAGTTGGCTCCTGGTTCTGCGAATACAGATCAGCCATCACATTGAGCTTGCCCACGGCCTGGGCCTTTCAATCACTTCAAACGGGCCCCGGGCGTTACGCCGAGATCGGCGCCGGTACGCTCCACGCCCGCGTGAAGTTGCCCAGCTGGAGCCCCGGGCAGCGCGCCCCCAGCTCGCGAACGAACGCCCGCATGCCAATGCCCCGTGTGGGATCCGGGATCCGAGCCAGCAGCCAGAGCGGATCGACGTTCAGGCTGCGCAGCTGCACCTGGTGGACCCGGTGCTCCCGGACGAACGCGACCAACGCATCGAGTTCTGCTGGCGCGTCGCTGATGCCGGGGAAGGTCAACAGGTTGATCGTGACCTGTCCGCCGGCGGCGGCCATCAGCTCCGCGCACTGGGCGACCTGCTCCAGCCCATAACCAATCGGCCGGTAGTAGGCGCGGAACCGCTCATCGTGGAGGCTGAAGATGCTGATACGGATCGAATTCAATCCGGCATCGATCAGCCGGCGGAGGACGTCCGGACGTGAGGCATTGGTGTTGATGTGGATGGTCGCGGCCGGCCAGGCCGACCGGATGCGGCGAGTCGCCTCGACCAGCACGGCACCGCGAGTCAGCGCCTCGCCCTCGCAGCCCTGACCAAAGCTAACGAAGTTCGCCGGGCTGGCGCTCAGGTGCCACGCTGCGAGCTCGGCAATCTCCGCCGCGGTGGGAGCGAAGGCGAGGCGGGTCTGCGGCGAGGCGACGTCGCCCCACTGCTCCGAGATGCAGCCCAGACAGGCCGCGTTGCACGCGGGCGAAACGGGGATCGCGCCTTCGCCGCGGCGGAGGAAGACATTCTGCGCCGTCAGGCATCGGTAGTCGGTGGCACAGGTCTCGAGGTGGCGGAGCAGCCGGCTGTCGGGCATTGGACGTCGCGCCGCGCGGATCCCGCGGTCGATGTGCTGCCGATCGACCGCCTGTGGGTCCCAGGCACTCCAGCGGTCGGTTCGCATCGCGGCCACGTACGGCTCGCCGTCGACGGCGGCCACCGCGGCGTACCCATACAGCGGCAGGACCGGCGCATCGTCGCCGGCCAGGTAGGCTGGCAGCAGGGTCCGTAGGTACCCCGGCGGCAGCACGGCGGCCACGGCGACCGCATCGGGGTCTTCGACTGGGGCGGTGGCGCCACCGGCCGAGCCGAGCTGCACCCGACCGGGGAGATGCATCAGGGTTGTCCCCGGCGGGAGCGGGATCAGCCGATCGGGAGCAATGACATCCCACCCACTTTGTGCCACTGCTTGCAGGGTCGGGTGAACACGCAATTCCCCGCGCCGGCTGGCATAAAGCACGCGTCGCACACTATCTACGTTAGCGGCCTTTATAGCCCGACGGTCGGACCGACGTCAACCTTGGCGGTCGGTTCATCCAGGTCGATTAGGTTCGCACGAGTGACTCAACTGCGAGTCAAATACGTGTCCAGAGCCTTCGAGTCCGGCTTTGCACGTCAAACTGCTTCCAGCATCCAGATCTGCCCGCATCCGCGCTACATCGGATAGATCTTGGCTCCGCGACGATAGACCATCGGGGTCACTCATCTTCTCCGCGCTGGCGAAGGATTTGCCCCGCCTCCATGGCAGCGCTAGATCCCCATAGGGCACAGCCTCCTCTGCGTCGCCCGTCTCATCAAGATATGAGTCAATCGTCCGAAAGGCCTCGGCGTCCACTCGGCGGACGAGATCCTTCAAGGCATCGGATGGAGCGCCGGCAAGTAAGCGCGATCGATCCCTATCGTCGGAGGGAGCGAACTGTCTCACCAGGGGCCAGAGATCTCGCAGCTCTTGTGGAGCGGATGCAGGTGGGTCAACCGGTAGTGCGGTCACAGTTTGCTTCTAGGCGCCAAAGACGCGGAGGGTCCATCTCGGCCACCTTAGCAGGGGCGCTCAACCTCGTAGCCAGCCCCCGACGCGGCGCGTTTCAGCGCTTCAGTAGAGCCCGGGCTTCCTTTCCAAACAGCGGATCGTCCTGCAGTGACGTGAGCACGTCGAGTCCGCGCTTGCCACCGACTCGCTTGATCGGGCGCAGGAAGTGGATGCGGGTGCTGCTGCGACTACTCTCGTCCAGCAGGGCGATCAGCTGGTCAAGGTGATCGGGGGTGGCCGACGCAGCGAGGGCGACGGCCAGGCCCTCCTCCTCCCCGCGCCCTGAGCGGCCAGGTAGAGCTGTCGCAGCGTGTTCCATACGGAAGCTGACGGTCGCACTGCCAGCGCCCGTCCGAGGCTCTCAATGACCCTGTCCGGATATCCGCCACGCTGCAGGTGTCTGAGCAGGATCGGCAGGGCCCTCGGATAGGGATCGGCGGTGTTGACCAGATCCCAGACTGAGCTCACCTCGACCCCGACGTTCCTGAGGTCTTCCACGATGGGTTGCTCTGCGCGGCGGAGCTCCGTCACGCGAGCCTGACGCTCCGCTTCCACGGCCTCCGTTTGGGCTCGGTACACCGGGTCGGTGCGCAATCTCTCCGCCTTGAGCGCCATCAGCTCAGCCGCCGTCATCTTCGACCGGCCAGCGTCCTTAGTACCACTCACGGAATGTACCTAATGTTCAAGGGGTTCAGTGGATCAAGGTCGGCCGCCGTCAGGGGCAGCGTAACCCGACTGACGGCCGATTACGACAACAGGTCGATCGGGTTCTGCGGAGTGCCCTCGAAGCGGATCTCGAAATGCAGGTGAGGCCCGCTGGCGCGACCGGTCGCGCCCATCAGCCCGATTTCCTGGCCCTGCGTGACTACCTGGCCGGTTTTGACCATTACCGCCGACATGTGCCCGTAGATCGTATGGAACCCGTTGCCGTGGTCGATCTCGACGTAAATCCCATACGATCCCCAGCCCGCAAAGACGACATGCCCCCCGTCGGCGGCAACCTCCGGCGTTCCCACGTCGTTGGCGATGTCGATCCCTGGGTGGTACTCGAAGAACGTCTGGGTGATGGTGCCATGAGTTGGCCAGACAAACCGGACCAGATGTTCACGAGTGGCGACGAGCTCGGCGATTGCCGCCGGCGGTGCCAGGTCATCGACCGGCACGGCAGGCGCGCGCTGTGCGCGGATGCGGGTCTCGCCGCCGGGCCCGAGCGGAGCCTCACTCACGCTGCTCCTGGCCGCGACCGTAACGCTCCCGCTGGTGGCGTGGACCTCGGCGATGGGATGCCGGAATGCGAGCGGCCCCGCAGCCAGCACGATCAAAGCCCACGCGAGCGCCCACCCGTGGGCGGCAAGCCTTGGGATTCCCCTCGCCAAAACCCGGGCAGTCTAGACCAGTTTTGGTCCCCGCGTCAAACGACGCACCACCGCTTGCACAATTTGTGCCCCAGGCTAGCGAACTTTCCGGTGCGCGCCTTCGACCGACTTGAGGGCGTAGTGGTGCTTGGTGTTCAGGTGGCGGACCGTCCCGCTCTTGCTGCGGAAGACCATCGATTCGGTCTCCGCCCAGAAGTGGTGATAGATCACGCCGCGCAGGAACTCGCCGTCGGTCACGCCGGTGGCCGCGAACGCGACGTCCTCGCCTCGTACCAGGTCGTCGACCGAGAAAACACCGCGCAAATCCTCGAAGCCGCCGGCGCGTGCCTTCTCCTCGTCGTCACGGGAGCGCAACCAGAGGCGGCATTGTAGGTCGCCGCCCAGGCATTTCAGCGCGCAGGCGGCCAGCACCGCTTCCGGCAAGCCGCCAATGCCGAGCATCACGTCGATGCCAGTTCCCTCGAGGGTGGCCATGATGGCGGCGGCGATGTCGCCGTCGCTGAGCAGCGTGATGCGGGCGCCGACCTGGCGCACCTGGTCCATCAGGGGTTCGTGGCGTGGGCGGTCGAGCATCACCACCGTGAGATCCGAGACCTGGACTTTCTTGGCGAACGCCACCCGCTGCAGGTTGTTCTCGACCGAATCCGTGACGTCGATCGACCCCCGCGCTTCGGGGCCGACCGCGATCTTTTCGGCGTACATACCAACCGGCGCCCGCACCAGCGAACCGCGATCGACGGTGGCCACGACGGAGACCGCGTTCGGGAGACCCTTGGCGACCAGCGTGGAGCCGTCGAGCGGCTTGAGCGCCACGTCGCAGGCGTCGCCGCTTCCGTCGCCCACGAGTTGTCCGAGCCCGAGGGGCGCAGACGCCGACTCTTCGCCGATGACGATCGTGCCGCTCATGTGCACCCCGGTGAGCGCTTCGCGCATGGCGTTGGCCGCCGTCCCCCGAATCCCCTCGCGATCGAGGTTCCCCATCCAGCGCCCGGCCGAGAGCGCGGCGGCTTCGGTCGCGCGCACCAGCTCGAGGCCGAGATTCGGTTGGACCGTCCGCGGCGTGGTCGCACCGCCCGAGGCGGGCGTGGAGACGTCAGACTTCACGCGCTTTGCGCGGTCTTGTCCGGAGAAATCGCGGGCGTCTGCAGCGGCTGGGCGTCGGCCGGAAGAACGCCCGCTCTCACGGCTGCCGCCTTGACGAAGTCGCGGAAGAGCGGATGCGGACGGTTCGGCCGGGAGCGGAATTCCGGGTGGAATTGCGACGCAACGAACCAGGGGTGGTCGCGCAACTCGATGATCTCCACCAACCGGTCATTGGGCGAGGTTCCGCTGAAGATCATGCCCGCCTCCCACATCGCCTCCCGATAGGCGTTGTTGAACTCGAAACGATGCCGGTGCCGCTCATAGACAATCGGCTCGCCGTAGGCCTGGGCCGCGAGCGTGCCCGGCTGGAGTTTGCAGGGATAGAGACCGAGCCGCATGGTGCCGCCCTTGTCGGCGACGTCGCGCTGCTCCGGCAAGAGGTCGATCACCGGATGGCTGGTGAATGCGTTGAACTCGGTGCTGTTGGCGTCGGGCTGACCCAGCAGATCGCGTCCGAACTCGATGACGGCGCATTGCATCCCCAGACAGAGCCCGAGATAAGGGGTGAGCGAGGTCCGGGCGAATCGGGCCGCGGCAATCTTCCCCTCAATGCCGCGATGACCGAATCCGCCCGGGACCACGACGCCGTCGACTTCGTCGAGCGCGCGCAAATCACCCGACTCCAGCGTTTCGGAGGCGATCCACTTGATGTCGACCCGCAGGTTGTGGTGAACGCCGGCGTGTCGGAGCGCTTCCGTCACGCTGATATAGGCATCGGGCGCCGGTAAGTACTTCCCCACCACCCCGATGCGCACACTGCCGGCGGGGTGCTGGATGCGATGGACCAGCTCCTTCCAATCGCTCAGGTCCGGCGCTTGGGCCGGCGCCTCCAACGCCTCGACGATGACGTTGCCCAGGCCGGAGTCTTCCAGCATCAACGGCACTTCGTAGATGGAGGCGGCGTCGGGGACGGAGATCACGGCCCGCCGGTCGACGTCGCAGAACAACGCGATCTTGTCCTTGAGGGCGACGCTGATCGCGCGCTCCGAGCGGCAGACGATGGCATCGGGCTGGATGCCGATGCTGCGCAGCGCGGCGACGCTGTGCTGGGTCGGCTTGCTCTTGAACTCCTCCGAGGCTTCGATGAACGGCACCAGCGTGAGGTGCACGTAAAAGACGTTTTTGCGGCCGAGGTCGTTCTTCAGCTGGCGGATCGCCTCCAGAAAGGGGAGCGATTCGATGTCGCCGACCGTCCCACCGACTTCGACGATCACGACGTCCGGGTTGTCTTCCCAGGTCACCCGGGTGATGCGTTCCTTGATCTCATTGGTCACGTGCGGGATCACCTGCACCGTGCCGCCCAGGTAATCGCCGCGCCGCTCCTTGGCGATGACCTCGGCATAGATCTTTCCGGTGGTCACGTTGCTGGCCTTGCTCAGATTGGCGTCGATGAACCGCTCGTAATGGCCCAGGTCGAGGTCGGTCTCGGCACCGTCGTCGGTGACGAACACCTCCCCATGCTGATAGGGGGACATCGTGCCAGGGTCGATGTTGATATAGGGATCCAGCTTTTGGAGGGAGACGCTCAGGCCGCGGGCCTTCAGGATGGTCCCTATGGACGCCGCCGTGATCCCCTTGCCGATCGAGGAAACCACGCCACCGGTTACGAAGACGTACTTCGGCACCGGGACTCTATTCTACGCGGGTGCGTCGCCCTCCGCGCGTCGAGTTATGAATCCTGCCGCGTTTGAGGGCGTTAGTCCATTGTCAATATGACGTTGTAAGGTCAAGCAGTGTATCCCTACGGACTGATCGGCAATTGCGAAACCGCGGCCCTGGTCTCGACCGGGGGGGCCGTCGACTGGTTCTGCTACCCACGGTTCGACTCGCCCTCCATCTTCGCGGCGATCCTCGACAAGCAACGTGGGGGCAGCTTCCGCATCGCGCCGGTCAACCCGGTGCCCACGGGCGAGCAAGCCTACATCCACGACACCAACATCCTGACCACGACCTTCCACCGGGCAGGAGGGACCCTCGTCGTGACCGACTTCATGCCCTGCTTCAACGAGGGCGAGCGCTTCCTGTCGCTCAAGCGCATCTGCCGCGGCCTCGAGGCCCGGGGTGGCCCGGTTGAGGTCGAGTGCGTGCTCGACCCCGCGCCTGCCTACGGCCGCGCGCGCACCAGCTTCGCCGAGCGCGAGGGCATCGTCATCGCCTCGGGCGGCGCGCAGGAGGTGATCCTTTCCTCGACCGTCCCGCTTCATGGGACGGTGGAGGAAGTCGACGGCCGGCCCCGCTACGTCTTCCGCTTCACGGTCGAGCCCGGGCCGCAGGTCTGGATCACGCTGGGCTTCGGCGAGCGCTACTTCGCCCTCGGCCGAAAGTTCCCCAGCAGCAGCGACGCCACCGAGCTCGCCGAGCGCACGCGGGCCTTCTGGGTCGGCTGGCTCGAGCAGTGTCTTTATCAAGGTCCCTTCCAGGACGCCGTCCGTCGCTCCTCACTGGTGATCAAGCTCCTGACCTACGCGCCGACCGGTGCGCTCTGCGCCGCCCCGACTACGTCCATCCCGGAAGACCCGGGCGGCGATCGCAACTGGGATTACCGCTACTGCTGGCTGCGTGACGCGTCGTACGGCATCGCGGCACTCTTTCGCGCGGGTTTCGAGCAGGAAGCCGTCGACTTCATCAACTGGATCCGCGACCGCGCCTACGACCACGACTTTGCCATGCAGATCCTCTATCGGGTAGACGGCGACCCGCACCTTCCCGAATCGTTCCTCGAGCATCTGGCGGGCTACGAAGGCGCCCGGCCGGTTCGCATCGGCAACCGTGCTGCCGGGCAGCGACAGACCGATGTCTTCGGGGCGGTGATCGACTGCATGGCGGTCTATCAGCGCAAGGGCGGTTTCATCTCGACCAAGCTCTGGCACGTGATCGAGCGCCTCGCCGACGGTGTCTGGGAGCTGAGTCGCGAACCCGACAACGGCATCTGGGAATTCCAGGGCGCGCGCAAGCATCACACCCACAGCAAGCTGTGGTGCTGGGTCGCGTTGGATCGGGCGATCACGCTGGCGAAGGGGACCGGCAACACGTCGCGCCTGGAGGTCTGGGAGCAACAGGCGGCGGCGCTGCGAGCGGAGATCGAACTACGTGCCTGGAATCCCAAGATTGGCGCCTTTACGCAGGCTTACGACGACGAGTGCCTGGATGCCGCGGTGCTGCAGATGCCGGTGCTGGGGTTTCTGCCGGCGACCGATCCCAGGATGCGCGCCACCATCGAGACCCTCAGCCAGCGGCTGCTGAACGGCCCCTATGTTCGCCGCTACGACTGCGCGGATGACCAGGGCTACCTGAGCGCGGCGTTTCTCCTCTGCAGCTTCTGGTACGTGGACGGCCTCATTGGGATGAACCGGCTCGACGCCGCCGAGCGCCAGCTGACCGAGCTGATCGCGCTATCCTCGCCGCTGGGACTCCTCGCGGAAGGCAATGACCCGGTTTCCGGAGCACCGCGTGGCAACTTCCCGCAGGCCTACAGCCACCTGGGCGTGATCGACAGCGCGGTGCGCTTGGAGCGGGCTCGCGCCGCCGAGCGGGCGGCCGCCCAGACTCGCGAGCCCCAGAAAGCCGCGGGCTAGTCCACAGCAGCGGAGGCCGTTGCGCCGCGCGGCTCGAGGATCAGGAGCTTCGTCTCTTCGACGGTGGGCGACACCGAGAGTTGCAGCTTCGGCTGCGGCGTGAGATCGGTCGCGCCCATCTCTTTGGCGAACTTCTCCACGCCTTCCAGGTTCTGCGCCAGCAGCGTCAGGCCCGGGAGCTTGTATGAGATCGGAACCACCAGCTTTGGCTCGATCTGGTTGACGATCTCGGTTGCCTGCGCGGAGTTGATGTGGCTGCCGCCACCGATCGGCACGAACAGCACATCGATCTTGCTCCCGATCCCCTCCAGCTGGTCTTCGCTCAACCCGTGCCCGAGGTGACCAAGATGGCAGATGCGAAGGTCGTCGATTTCCACCGTATAGATGAAGTTCTTTCCCCGCTCCGCGCCCTTCTTGGCGTCGTGGTACGTCTGCGTGCCGGTCATGGCGACCGCCTTGATCTCGAACTCGCCGGCACCGGTCACGACGTGCGGATCCCCCGCCAGTCCCTGCATGCTGAAATGGGTCGGATCTTCGTGGGTGAAGATGACGATCTGCACGTTCAGCCGAACCGGCGCGAGACCGAGCTTCGGCTCGTAGGGATCGATCATCACGGTCGCCTCGCGGCCGCGAAGGCGAACGGCGTTCAGGCCGAAGTACGTTATTTCCATCGGCCCGTAGTCTACATTCGGTCGGGCGCGGCGACGCCCATCAGTCCGAGGGCGTTGGCAATCGTGGTACGGGCCGCGCCGGATAACAGAAGCCGCGCGGCGGTCAGCGGTGCGTCCACGGTGACCACGCGGCAGTTCTTGTAGAAGCGATGGATGGCCGCGGCGAGCTCGTCGGTGAAGAACGCCAGCCGGTGGGGCTCGTGGGCCTCCGCGGCCTCGCGCACGACGTCGGGCCAGCGCAGCATCACCCGCATCAGCTCGAGCTCCCATTCGGAGTCGAGCCGGGCGAGTGCCGGCTCCGCCGTCGCCCTAACTCCGAACGTCAGCACATTGGCCAGCCGAGCGTGCGCGTACTGCGCGTAGTAGACGGGATTCTCGCTGGACTGACGCCGCGCCAGTTGGACATCGAACTCCATCTGCGCATCCGCCGAGCGCTGCAGGAAAAAGTAGCGGACGGCGTCGGGACCAACCTCGTCGATCATCTCCTTCAGGAAGATGCCCACACCGGCGCGTCGTGACATCCGCACGGTTTCTTCTCCGCGTTTCACGGAGACCAACTGGACGAGCAGCACCGCCAGCCGGGCCGGGTCGATCCCGAGAACGCCAAGCGCCTCCTTCACCCGGCCGACCTGTCCCTGGTGATCCGCGCCCCAAACGTCGACGACCCGGGCGAAGCCGCGCTTCTCGAACTTGTCCCGGTGATAGAGGATGTCGGACCAGAAATAGGTGGGGTACCCATCCCGTTTGATGAGAACCTCATCCTTTCCGCTGTCGGACTTGAACCAGGTGGCCCCGTCGTACTCAGCGATCCGCCCCAGCGAGGCCAGGTTCGTCATTGTGTCCCGGTCCCATCCGTCGTACAGACCGCTTTCGAGAAACATCTCGTCATGGCGGATATCCAGCCGGGCCAGGTCCTCCTTGATGCGGGCCTGCACCCACTCGATGCCGAACTCCGACAGGGTCTCGGGCTCTGGAGAGAGGGCCTTCGCCGTGGCTTCCGTGGCGATCTCGGCGATGTAGTCGCCGTTGTATCCACCCTCGGGCACCGGTCGATCGAGGATGCGGGCCTGGATGGATTCGCCAAGGAGCCGAATCTGCCTGCCCTTGTCATTCAGGTAGTACTCGCGCTGGACGTCGAACCCCGAGGCCTCCAGGATTCGCGCCGTCACATCGCCAACGACCGCCCCGCGGGCGTGGCTGAAGAGCAGCGGTCCGGTGGGATTCGCGCTGACGAACTCGACCTGGACGCGTAAGCCGCGCCCGACCCCACTTCTCCCCCACCGTTCGCCGGCATCCGCGATGGATGCAAGCTGTGCCTGCAGCCAGGCGGGCTCGAGGCTGACGTTGATGAATCCCGGCGCCGCGACCGCGGTCCGACCGAACGAGGGCGAAAGGGCCATGGCGGTCGCGAGTTCGTTGGCAATGGTGATCGGCAGCCGGCGAAGGGTCTTGGCGAGCTTGAGCGGCAGCGTCACCGAGTAGTCGCCGTGGGCCGGGTTCTGGGTGCGCTCCACCAGCACCACCGGTAGCTCCGGCGCGTCCGGCGGCCACCCGCCGATGGAGCTGACCGCCTGCCGGACCGACTGGTCGATGATGGACGACGGCGATTTCGGAGGCGCCGCGATCAGGGGTGCGTTCCGAGCGTGACCTGGAGCGTCTGGTTCTTGCCGCTGCGCGAGATGGTGATGCTGACCTTGGTGCCGGGCGCGTACTGGCGCAGCACGTCCGCCAGCGGATGGGAATCATCGATGGACTGGTCGTTCACCTTCGTGATCACGTCGTGGATCTTGATCCCCGCATGGTCCGCAGGCGACCCGGGCGTGATCGCGGTGACCACGGCACCGACCACCAGCCCATTGGCGGCCGCGGTGGTCTCGTCGACCTGGTTGTAGGTCACGCCGAGGAACGGCCGGTTGACGTGCCCGGTCTGGATCAGCTGGTTCGCGATGTCTCGGGCGGCGTTGCCGTCGAGGGCGAAGCCAAGGCCGGGGCCGGCCTGGGCCTGCTCGATCGCAAAGTTCACACCGACAACCTGGCCGGCGGAGTTCAGTAGCGGACCTCCGCTATTGCCCGGGTTGATCTGGGCGTCTGTCTGGATGGCGTTCAGGATGTTTTCCACCTGCCCCGTCGTCGCGTTCGGGATCGAGATGAAGCGGTGGAGAGCGCTGATGACGCCCTTCGTGACGCTGTTTTGCTGGCCGAGTGGGCTGCCGATCGCGATCGCGAGCTGCCCAACCTTGAGCGCGTTGGAGTCGCCCCAGCTCAGCGCCGGCAGGTTCTGGGCGTCCACCTTGATGACCGCGATGTCGTCCTCCGGGCTGGTGCCGATGACCCGCGCATCGAATTTCTTCGCCCCATCACGCAGGATGACCTGGAGCTGTCGGGCGTTTTCGACGACATGGTTATTGGTCACGATGTAGCCGTCGGAGCGGACGATGAAGCCGGAGCCGATCCCATGCCGTTCCGTTTGAACGAAGAGATCCGGCGACGAGATCGTGGTCTTGATCTCCACGACCGCCTTCCCATCCTGGTCGGCGACGTTGATGACCGCCGACTCTTCGGTGAGATTGTTCGTAATGGGGGCCAGTGGCCCGCCAGTGACGACACCGGAGGGCGCCACCTTGATGAACCGCGGGGCTACAAGAATCGTTGCGGCGGAACCCGCAAGGGCACCGACCAGCGCGCTGATCACGACGATCCCGAGGATGCCAACCCGGCGACGTGGCGCGACGGGCTTCTCCACCGGCAGGGGCGACAGGGGTGCCGGTTCGGGTGAGGGTGGGAGGTATTGAGGTTCGCTCGCCATCGAACTCAGCCCAATTCTACGCTCGCCTGTTTCAGCGACCGGGCAGCGGAAGCCACGTAAGGACCAACTGCTCGGTCCGCCGGAATCCTGCCTCCTCGTAGACCCGCACGGCCTGGGGATTGTTCTCGCGCGTCCAGACCGCGGCGAAGGTGACGTTCCGCCGACGAAAGAGTTCCACGGCCTGCTGGAGCAGCTTCCGGCCGACTCCCTGTGACCGGAAGCCGGGATCGACGTAGACTTCGGCGACTTCCGCCTCGAGGCCGGTACCGGGATTGAAGAACACGCACCAGCAAAGACCCACCACCATGCCTGCGGCGCGGGCCGCCAGGATGACGTTCTCGCCGGTGAATCGGGCAGCGGGCGCGTTCGCCACGTCGTGCTCGATCTCCTTCTCAGTCAGCTGCGGATGCTCGTAGTGACGTTGCTCGCCCAGCATTAGCTCGCGTAGCAACGGCCGGACCAGGTCGTGCTCGGCCGGATCGAGCACCGCGATCGAGATCTCGGTCGCGCTGGGTCGCTCTATGACTTTGCGGCCGTTGGTACGGCGTCGAGCACGCTGCGCAGGGCCTGGGCTGCGCCAAGCAAGCCGGCGGTCTCGACCGGCACGACGATCTTGGTGTTCTCGCTCGCGGCGAATTTCGAGAGCGTGTCGAGTTGCAGGATGGAGACCAACGTGGGATCCGGGGCGGCGGACTTGATCGCCTGGTAGACCGTCGCGATCGCCTGCGCCCGGCCCTGCGCCTCCAGGATGGTCGCCTGCCTGAGGCCCTCCGCCCGCAGGATGGCCGACTGCTGGTCGCCTTCCGCGGTCTTGATCTGCGCCTGCTTCTGGCCGTCGGCAATGTTGATCTGGGATTGCTGCTGACCTTCCGATTTGAGGATGAAGGCGCGCTTCTCCTGGTCGGCCGTCTTCTGCAGGGCCAGGGCGTTGAGGATCATCTGCGGCGGTGTGATGTCGACGATCTCGATCCGGTTGATCCGGATCCCCCACTTGTCGGTCACCGACTCCATCTGGGCTTGCAGCTGGGCGTTGATCCGTTCCCGCTGGCTCAGGGCGTCGTCTAGGCTCATGCCGCCGAAGATGGCGCGCAGCGTCGTGCGCGACAGCTGGTCGATGGCGATGAAGTAATTGCTGACGCTGAACAAGGCGAGCTTCGCGTCGACGACCTGACTGAAGATGGTGGCATTGACGCTGACCGTGACGTTGTCGCGCGTGATGACGTCTTGCTTGTCGCCGGTCCGTGGCGTTTCCCGGATGTCGACCAGGACCATCGAATCGACCAGCGGGATGAGGAAGGTCAGACCGGGCTGCCGGATTGAGTGAAACTCGCCGACGCGCTTGACGATGCCGACGTATCCCTGCTGGATGATGTTGACGGTGCGGGCGATGATGACGATGGCGAGGAGCACGATGATGGCTCCGACGATCAAGGATGCAGACATGAACTCCACCTCTTCTCAGACGGTCGCGGTTGATGGGGACGACACTGGGCGAACGATCAGCGTAGTGCTGCGGAGCGCGGTGACCACGACCATGGTGTTGGCCGGCACAGGGCTGCCGTCCTCGGTGAGGGCCGGCCAGAGCTCACCGGCGATCTTGAGGTGGCCCGGCTGCCCAACGCCGAGAATGGGCTCCAGCAGGATGGCCTGCTGACCGACCATGCTATCGGCCCCCGAGCGAAGGGTCGGACGGCCGATGTGGAGCCGCTCGACAAGGAACGGCCGCGCGATCAGGATGCCGGCGACGCCGATCACCCCCAGCACGATGGCCTGAACGAGAAGGTTGAAGTGGAGCAGGGCGGCCACAGCGGCGCCCAACGCGCCGACCGTGATGAAAACGGCGAAGAACGCGACCGTCATAACCTCGACGACCGCGAAGGCAATGGCGACGATCACCCAGAACCAGAACGCCGTCATTCGCGGCCATTCTAAGGCCTAACGGGCGCGCGTGCCGAGTGATCAGGCCGCTTCGGCTTGCAGATGACCTCGTGCGCGTCGCTCAACCGCGATCGGCACGATCCCGGCGCCCTGGATGACCTCGAGTACCTGGCTCAGACCGACTTGCTCGCGCCCGGCCGGGAAGTCGATGCCGATCACCGACATCGAGGCGTCGCAGTCGGGGCAGATCGTGGCGCTGACCGCCTCGGTGGGGTCCCAGGTGCGCTGTGCGCAGGCGCCGCAGCCCCGGCAGATGAGATCGAACATCATCCCCTTCTGGACACGCATAGGCGTGGATTCCCCACCTCGCTCCACATCCCTACAACGGCTGCGGCCAGAGGCACCTTGCTCTGCCGGTCAGGCGCTGAGGGTACGTCGCCAGCGAGACGGTACGTCGCCGTCATAATCGATCGCGCCGGCTCCCAGGAAGGTCGCGAGCCCCGCTATCGCCTCTCGAGCAGCCAGGGCCACCTGCGGATCGCCGCAACCCGCCTCGACGCTGACCCTGCGGATCGAGAGCCGTCTCGTTTCGCGGTTCATGGCGGGGTCGACCCGTGCGACGAGCCGGTCGCCATGGAGGACGGGCATTGCGTAGTACCCGTAGCGCCGCTTTGCCGCGGGGACGTAAATCTCCATCGTGTAGTCGAACCCAAACATCCGGCGCGTCCGCTTGCGGTCGATGATCAGGTTGTCAAATGGGGACAGCAGGGTGGTTCGCGGACTCCACGTGCCGACCTCGATCCGGTCGAGAAGCGCGAGGTCATCCGCGTGCACGTACCAGGTTCCCGGCCACGACGCGTCGCCGTCTCTGACGCTGACGGGCACAATGCGTCCCTGCTTTTCCAAAGAGCCCAGCGCCGCAGGCAGGTTCACATACTTCCACCGGATGAAGTGATCGCGGATATCCGTGGGCGATGCAACACCAAGCGCCCGCAGCGAGATTTCCGCCGCCCAGCGGACGATCGCCGGCTCCCCCAGCCTGGTCTTTGGAGTCCACGGGGGCAGACACCGGTCCGAAAGATCCCACAGTTTTTGACCACCGCGTCGCCCCGCGACCATCAGCTGTCCCATCATCTGCAGGTAGAAGAGCATCATGCCGACGTTGCGGCCGTTGTTCCACCCGCTGCTCCGCCAGGCGCCGCTCGACTGATCCTCGAAGGCGCGCGATGGCAGCGGGCCACGTTCACGAATCTGGCGAAGGATGCTGCGCCGCAGCGAGTCATTTGCCTTCATCCATGCGAGGACGCGCTGCGACTGGCGCTCGCCTGAAGCGGTGAACCCGTGCCAAAAGCCCTTGCCGGTGGCCACTCGGTGCATGATCCAGCGGTAGATCGGATAGTGCTCGGTCAGCACGATCGAGGCGGCATGCGCCCAGGACTCGAACAGGCGCCGTTCTTCCCAGAGTAATTTCTCGAGGTGCTGTGGCTGGTACGGTCCAACGCGGCTGAAGACCACCAGCTGGTGACTCGACGCGACGACGTTGGTCGGGTCGAGTTGAAGGAACCCGAGATCCTTGACGACAGCGAAGATGCCGTCAGCGTTCGGTCTGCTCTTTTTACCGGCCAATCGCTGGCGGGTGATCGCCAGCCGCCGGGCCGTCGCCGCCGAGATGGTCCGCACCGGCGAAGTCTAGTGAAGATGTTGGAGCCGCCTCGGGGATTCGAACCCCGGACCGATGGTTTACGAAACCATTGCTCTACCGCTGAGCTAAGGCGGCTCGCGAACGCTGCGCTATTCTACGGCTCCAACGCCGGGAGCGGTCTTAGCTGGCGGCGACGCCCGCGTGCTCCTTGGCGCCGGCCTTGCGCAGAACGAGCTCGCCCTTCTCGGCATCGACCAGGACGGTGTCGCCCTCGCGGAACTTGGCGTCGAGCACGGCCATGGCCAGCGGGTCCTGGATGCGGCGCTGAATGACTCGCTTGAGCGGGCGCGCGCCGTAGACCGGATCGTAGCCCTCGTTTGCGATCAAGTCGAGAGCGGCGGGCGTCAGCTGCAGCGTGATCCGGCGCTCGGCCAGACGCTGGCGCAGGCGCTCCAGCTGGATGTTGACGATGTGCTTGATCTGCTCGCGGGAGAGCGGCTTGAAGATGATGATTTCGTCCACGCGGTTGAGGAACTCCGGACGGAAATTGTGCCGCACCGCCTCGAGGACCGCCTTCTCCTTGTCCTCCTCGGTCAGGTTCGGATCCTGCAGGATGTGGCTGCCGAGGTTGGACGTCATGATGACCACGGTGTTGCGGAAGTCGACCGTGCGACCCTGGCCGTCGGTGAGACGCCCATCCTCGAGGAGCTGGAGCAGGATGTTGAACACGTCCGGGTGTGCCTTCTCGATCTCGTCGAAGAGGATGACGGCGTAGGGCCGGCGACGCACCGCCTCGGTGAGCTGCCCGCCTTCCTCGTAACCGACGTAGCCAGGCGGGGCGCCGACCAGTCGCGCCACGGTGTGCTTCTCCATGTATTCCGACATGTCGATGCGGGTCATGGCCTGCTCGTTGTCGAAGAGGAATTCCGCCAGGGCGCGAGCCAGCTCCGTCTTCCCTACGCCGGTGGGCCCGAGGAAGATGAACGATCCGATCGGCCGGTTGGGATCGCTGAGTCCGGCGCGGCCGCGACGAACAGCGTTGGCGACCGCCCTGACGGCCTCATCCTGACCGACCACGCGGGCGTGGAGGCGATCCTCCATCTGGACCAGCTTCTGAACCTCGCCCTCGAGCATCTTCTGCACCGGGATCCCGGTCCAGCGGGACACGACCTTGGCGATGTCCTCCTCATCGACCTCCTCCTTCAGCAGGCGGTGCTCCTTCTGGAGCGCGATCAGCTCAGCATTCCTGGCCTCCAGCTCCTGCTGGGCCTTGGGCATCTCGCCGTACTTGAGGCGGGCGGCGGCTTCGAAATCCGCCATCCGCTCGGCGCGTTCGGCTTCGAGGCGCAGCTGCTCCTGGCGCGCCTTGAGCTCGCGGATCTGCTGGATCAGCGCCTTCTCTTGCTGCCACTGCGACCGCATGACCTTGCTCTTTTCCTGTAGGTTGGCCAGCTCCCTCTCGATCGCGTTGAGGCGATCCTTGGAGGCGCGGTCCTGTTCTTTCTTGAGCGCCTGCCGCTCGATCTCGAGCTGCCGGATCTGGCGCTCGATCTCATCGAGCTCCTGGGGCAGACTGTCGATCTCCATGCGCAGGCTGGAGGCGGCTTCATCGATCAGGTCGATCGCCTTATCCGGAAGGAATCGGTCCGTGATATAGCGTTGCGAGAGTACCGCGGCCGCCACGATGGCGGAGTCGGTGATCCGCACGCCATGATGGACCTCGTACTTTTCCTTCAGGCCGCGCAGGATCGAGATCGTGTCCTCGACCGACGGCTCGGCGACGAAGATGGGCTGGAAGCGCCGTTCCAGCGCCGCATCCTTCTCGATGTGCTTGCGGTACTCGTCGAGCGTCGTCGCGCCGACGCAACGGAGCTGGCCGCGGGCGAGCGCAGGCTTCAGCAGGTTGGAGGCGTCCATCGCCCCCTCCGCCGCCCCGGCGCCAACCAGGGTGTGAAGCTCGTCGATGAAAAGGATCACCTTGCCGTTCGAGGACTCGATCTCTTTCAGAAGGGCCTTCAGCCGGTCCTCGAACTCGCCGCGGTACTTGGTGCCGGCGATCAATGAACCGAGATCCAGCGAATGGACACGCTTGTCTTTGAGCGACTCGGGCACGTCACCCTGCGCGATCCGCTGAGCGAGCCCTTCGGCGATGGCCGTCTTGCCTACGCCCGCCTCGCCGATCAAGACCGGGTTGTTCTTCGTCCGGCGCGAGAGGACCTGAATGACGCGGCGAATCTCCTGCTCGCGTCCGATGACCGGGTCGAGCCTGCCCTCGCGTGCCAGGGCGGTGAGATCCCGCGTGTACTTGTCCACCGCCTGGAACTTGGACTCCGGCGTGACGTCGGTCACCCTGGTCGAGCCGCGAACCTGGGTGAGCGCCTGGAGCAGCTTCTCGCGGGTGACGCCGTGCCGTTGGAGAACTTTTGCCCCTTCGCTGTTCGACTCCTCGACGATGGCGAGCAGCAGGTGCTCGGTGGAGAGGTACTCGTCCTTGAGCCGCTCCATTTCCGTGGAGGCCGCATCGAGCAGCCGGCGAAGGCGAGAACCAAGATAGGTTTCCGCCCCGTAGATCTTGGGCAAGCGATCGAGCTGCGACTTGACGTCGGACGCGACCCGAGCCGAATCGACCCCGATCTGCTGCAGGATTGGCGGTACCGTGCCGTCCTGCTGCTGCAGCAGCGCGAGAAGCAGGTGTTCGGGCGTGATCTCCTGGTGCTGGGCTTCCTGAGCAAGCGTCTGCGCTTGCTGGATGGCCTCCTGGGTCTTCTCCGTTAAGCGGTCAGGACGAAACGGCATAGTAGTTGGGCTTGGTTTAGACCTCTTTGAAGTCGGCGTCGACGACGTCGCCATCGCTCGGCTTGCCCGACTTGGGGCCGTCCGTGCCGGTGGCCGACTGGGCCCCCGTGCCGGCGCCCTGCGCCTGCTGGTAGACGGCTTCGCCGATCTTTTGCATCGCGGTCGCCAGCTCCTGGCTGGTGGACCGCATGCGCTCGACGTCGTTGTCTTTGATCGCTTGCTTCACCGGCTCGATCTTGCTTTCGACCTCGGAGCGGACCGACGCGTCGATCTTGGCGGCATTCTCCTGCAGCTGTTTCTCGGCCTGGTAGACAAGGCTGTCCGCCTGGTTGCGAGCCTCGACTTCCTCACGATGCTTGCGATCTTCTTCGGCATGCGCCTCGGCGTCGCGCACCATCTTCGAGACCTCATCCTTGTTCAGGGTTGTGGAGGCGGTGATCGTCACCTTCTGTTCCTTTCCGGTCCCAAGGTCCTTGGCCCGCACGTTGAGGATGCCGTTGGCGTCGATGTCGAAAGTCACCTCCACCTGCGGGACCCCTCGAGGTGCCGGCGCGATGCCGTCGAGGTGGAACTTGCCGAGCGTCTTGTTGGCCGACGCCATCTCGCGCTCGCCTTGCAGGACGTGGATCTCGACCGAGGGCTGGTTATCAGACGCGGTCGAGAACACCTGGCTCTTCGAGGTCGGGATCGTCGTGTTGCGCTCGATCAACTTGGTGTTGACGCCACCGAGGGTCTCCAGGCCAAGCGACAGCGGCGTGACGTCGAGCAGGAGCACATCCTTGACCTCGCCCTTGAGCACGCCCGCCTGGATGGCGGCGCCCACGGCGACGACCTCGTCCGGATTGATGCCACGGTGTGGCTCCTTGCCGTTCGTGAGCTTCTTGACCAGCTCCTGGATGGCCGGCATCCTGGTCGCGCCACCTACGAGGATCACCTCGTTCAGATCGGCCGGGGTCAGCCCGGCATCCTTGAGCGCCGCGTTGAACGGCGCGATCGTCTTTTCCGTGAGGTCCGCTGTCAGCTGCTCGAATTTCGCGCGGGTGATCTTGATCTCGAGGTGCTTGGGGCCGTTCTGGTCGGCGGTGATGAACGGCAGGTTGACCTCGGTTTCCATCCGGCTGGAGAGCTCGATCTTGGCCTTCTCCGCGGCCTCGGTCAGACGCTGCAGGGCCTGCCGGTCCTGGCGCAGGTCGATGCCCTGTTGCTTCTTGAACTCGTCGGCGATGTAGTCCACGAGCCGGCGGTCGTAGTCGTCCCCACCGAGGTGGGTATCGCCGTTGGTCGCCTTGACCTCGAAGACACCCTCGCCGATCTCCAGGACGGACACGTCATAGGTGCCGCCACCGAGGTCGAACACGAGGATCTTTTCGTTTTCCTTCTTGTCAAGGCCGTAGGCGAGCGCGGCCGCGGTCGGCTCGTTGATGATGCGGACGACATTGAGGCCGGCGATCTCGCCGGCGTTCTTGGTGGCCTGCCGCTGCGAGTCGTTGAAGTACGCCGGCACGGTGATGACCGCGTCCGTGACCTTCTCGCCGAGGTAGGCTTCCGCGTCCGTCTTGAGTTTCTGCAGGATCATGGCCGAGATCTGTTCCGGGGTGTAGCGCTGCCCCTGGATCTCGACCTCCACCCGCCCGTCCTTCCCGGCGATAACCTTGTAGGGCACCATCTTGCGTTCGGTCTCGACCTCATCGTATTTGCGGCCCATGAAGCGCTTGATCGAGTAGACGGTGTTCTCCGGATTGACGGCCGCCTGCCGTCGGGCCAGCTGTCCCACGAGACGCTCCCCTGACTTGGTGAAGGCGACGACCGACGGCGTCGTCCGCCCGCCTTCGGCGTTCGGAATGACGACCGGCTCGCCAGCTTCCATGACGGCGATTACCGAGTTCGTGGTCCCAAGATCGATGCCTACCGTCTTTGCCATCTTTCGACTCCTTGAGTATGTGCGGCCCCGGCGCAACGCGCGGGGGCAAGCTGGGCGGTATATACCCTCGCCTATTGGGCACTAAACGATACGATCCCTAGACTATTCTTCAGGCTTACATGCGTACGGTGATCGTGGGCTGCGGGCGGGTTGGCTCCAGCCTGGCCCGGCAGCTGAGTCAAGAGGGTGACGACGTTACTGTCGTGGACTCCAGTGAGGCAGCCTTCAACCGGCTGGGCGAGGATTTTGCCGGCGAGATGGTCTTTGGCTCGGCGGTCGATGAGGACATCCTCCGGCGCGCCGGGACCGACCGGGCCGAAGCGTTCGTGGCCGTTACCAACGCCGATACCACCAACATCATGGCCGCCCAGCTGGCGCAGCACGAGTTCGGTGTCAAGAAGGTGATCTGCCGCATCTACGACCCGGCTCGGGCTGACCTCTACGCCGAGCTGGGGATCGAGACCATCTGCCCGACGACGGTTGGCGCGGAAAAGGTCAAGCGCTTCTTCGAGAAGGGGTGAGCGCCCCGGAGCAGACGCCCGCGGGCGCCATCGGCAGCAGTGAACTTCGCCGCGACGTCAGCGTCTGGGGCTCCTACATGTGGGGCTATGCGGACGTGGGCGCCGACATCTATGTGGCGCTTGGCATCGTCGCCCTCGCGGCGCTCGGCTTCACGCCGCTTGCGTTCCTCGCCGCCGGGCTGGTCTATGCGATGGTCGGCCTCTGTTATGCGGAGCTCGCCTCCGCCTACCCGGTGGCCGGGGGCGGCCAGTACTTCGCGTTGCGCGGACTCGGCGATCTCTGGGGATTCGTGGCGGGGTCGGCCCTTCTGCTCGACTACACGATCGACATCGCCCTCTTCACCGTTATCTCGTTCGGATACTTCAACTATTTTCTGCCCTTCGCCAAGACGCTCGCGATCCAGGTCGGCCCGAGTCACGTCTACTGGTTCTGGCTCCTGGAAACGGTGCTCGGCATCCTGCTGTTGATCTGGATGAACGTACGCGGCATCAAGGTCTCCTCGACGTTCAACAACTTCCTCGGGGTCGTGGCGATCATTGGCCAGGCGATCATCGTCATCGCCGGATTCAGCCTTGTCTGGGACCCGAACCTGGTGGTCGCGAATTTCACCCACTACCCGGCGACGCTCGGCGATTTCGCCCTCGGCTCGTCGCTCGCCATCATCTCCTTCGTCGGGCTCGAGTCCATTTCGCAGGTGGCCCAGGAGACCCGGCGGCCGGCGACCATCATTCCCAGAACCTCGATCGGGCTGATCCTCTCAGTCCTCCTCTTCGCGCTCGCCTTCTCGGTGCTGGCGGCGGGCATGTTGCCGCTCGGACCCGGGCCGCACAACGGCTTCTTCGGCCACAGCGGCGACCCGGTGGCGCTGATCGCCGGCCGCATCCCCGTGATCGGCATCGTCGCCGCCCCGCTGACGGCGCTGATCGGTGGCGTCATCGTCTTCATCTCCGCGAACTCCGGGGTGGTGAGCGCTTCGCGGCTCACCTACTCGATGAGCCTGTTCAAGCTGGTGCCGCGCTGGTTCAACAAGGTCAGCAAGCGCTTCGCGACGCCCACGCGGACCATCGTGGTCTTCAGCGGGGTCGCGATCGTGCAGACGCTGGTCGCGTTCTTTACGCCGGGCGGGTCCGGCGCAACCGATAACGCGGCCATCGAGCTGCTCACCGACCTCTACGCCTTTGGGGCGACCACTGGCTACCTGATCGTCTTCGTTTCCCTGATTACGCTGCGGTTCAAGGATCCCTACACGCCGCGGCCCTACCGGATGCCGCTCAACATCCCCATCAAGGTTCGAGGTCGCGTCGTCTCCTTCCCGGTGCTCGGCGTCCTCGGCATGATCGGCGTGGCCATCACCCTCTTTGAGGTGGTCCTGACCCACCCGCTGGGCCGCATCGCTGGCCCCCTCTGGGTCCTGATCGCCGCATCCCTGTACTTCGCCTACCGCAAGCACCAGGGGTTGCCGGCCTTCGGCAACGTCCAGCGCAACTGGGAAGACGCCCAGAAGCGCGTCCTTCGGGAAGCCGAAGAATTCGAATCCCTGGAGGAGTATGAAGCGGTGCTCGCCGAGCGCGACGCCGCTACGAACGCGAAGTCATGACGCCGTATCGCTTCACTCGGATCGTCGGCTTCATCTCCCTCGTGATCGGCGTGCTCATCCTGGCGCGTGACGTGATCGAGGTGCACTCGGTGCCCTATGGCATCGCCGGCGTCGGCCTGCTGGCCTTCGGTGCCTGGCGCCTGCAAGCGGCCGACCGGCTGCGCCCTTGAACCTCGTCCTCAGCCCGCTCGGGATCACCCTGGCGGTCGCCTTCACGGTCGGGCTGGCCGGGACGCTCGGCTGGATGCTGCGCGTGCCACCGCCGGCCCCCCGAGGCGCAACCAGCAGCGTGCGGTCGGTCGAGGCCATTCGCAAAGTCTTGGTGCCGATCCTCGACCTCGGCGCCTCGGTTCGTGCCGTGGAGCTTGCAGCCCGGCTCAACCAGGGACACAAGGCGGAGATGGTGATCGTCTACGTGCACGAGATCCCGCTCCAGGCGCCGCTGGTCATGCCGGAGAAGGACGCGCGCATTCAGCGTGCCCTCGACGCGGCCGCCTTCATCGCTACGCAGCATGCCATCACGCCCCGCACCAAGGTCAACGTCGCCCGCCAGGCCGGCCACCGAATCGTCGAGATCGCGCGGGAGGAAAGCGCCGACCTGATCGTGATGGGCATCAGCCACCAGAACCGGCCGAATGAGAGCCCGCTCGGACGGATCGCCGAGCACGTCGTCCGCAACGCCCATTGCGAGGTTGTCGTCGACCGGGTCCCGCGTCAGAAGGTTTCCCTGATCCCCACCGAGCTCAACTGACTTAGCGGATCGCCTGGTAATAGACGGCGGCGGTCGCGATCGCGTTGCTCGCGGCGTGCAACAGAATGTTGTTGGTCAGCCAGCCGGTCCTGACGTAGACCACGGCCAGCACGATGCCCATGTACGTGAAGGTTGGCAAGAGGGCGGCACTCACCGCGGGGCTGGCATGCGCGAGGCCGAATGCCATCGCACTGAGGAGCACCGCCGCCCACAGCGGGACTCGGGTCCGCAGCAGCCGAAAGAGCATGCCGCGGAAGAACACCTCCTCGCAGATGGGAGCGGCGACGGCCGTGACCAGCAGCGCGAGGAGCAGCAGCCCGACCCCGCCGGGGCGCTGCACGAAGATCAGTCGGCTGTTGCTGGGTACCACTCGGCCGCCATTGAAGATGAGCGCCGACACGGTGGAAACGAAGATGATGCCCAGGTACCAGGGGATCAGCAGGAAGATCGTCGCGATGACGTCAGGCAGCGTCGGCCAGCGCAACCCGAGGAACGCCAGGGGTGTCGGTAGTCGCCGGAGCGCAACGGCGATCCCCGCGCCGAAGGCAAGATAGATGGCGAGCGTGGCGCTGAGCGAGATCGTCTCCAGGTTGGCGCGGTAGAAAGCACGATTGCTGCGAGCGAGGCCCACCAGCAGGGCGAATACGAGGATGATGCCGAGCAGCGTGAAGGCGATCACCGGAAGGAGGTCCAGCCAGCGCAGCCGGTTCGCCGCGTGAGGTGGTGCGGCCGGGGCCAGCCCTTCCATCGACCTCATTATCGGCAGGCTGTGGAGTTCAGCCGGCGAGGCGGTGGCTGACGCGATCGCCGTAGGGTAGGCCCAACGTGGCACGGATCTCCAGGCTCAGCCGCGAAAGGACGACCTTGGACTTCAGAAAGTAGCGCTGCACATTGGGGGCGGTGTGCCACCAGAGGTTGTCCTCCGGCGTGATGTTGCTCACGATCCAGATCGGGATCGCGCCGGAGACCGAATCATCGGCCCAGCGCTCGATCAGCTCACGGCCGTCGAGGTCCGGCAACGTGAGATCGACCAGGATCAGGGCCGGGACGCGGTTGCGCACGAAGGTATCCGCTTCCTGACCGGTGCGCGCGTGCTCAAGGGGGATGCCATCGCGGCGAAGGTGCTTCAGATAAAGGTCGGCGAGATCCTGATCGTCGTCGATGAGGAGTACCCTTCGCTCCCTCGTCACACCAGCGACGATAGGAGAGCAAGCTTGCGGGGGGCGTTGCGTCAGTTTGCTGAGCGCGTGTTCCCGGGTTGCGACTCAGGCGGCGGGCGCATACGGTTCTTTGCGGTGCGGTAGGCATCGTAGGCGCAGAAGGCCCACAGCCCGAGTCCACCGAGGTCCAGTGGAATCCCTAGCGGGGCGGCCACCACCGTCAGGTCGAGCTCCGTGCCGATCACGATCGGACCGACGATGGCGGCAAAGAAGGCCAGCCCTTTGACCGGTGCCCCCGCGTACCAGTGACCGAGGCCGGGAATGAGCGACAATCGCGCGGCCCGACCTGGGTTCACGGCGCGGTTCTTTTTGAATCGGTCGGTTCCATCGATGATCTCGCCCTGGACCGGCTGAACCTTGAGCTGGGCGCCGCAGTAGGGACAGAACGCCGCCTCGGCGGCCACCGATCGTTCGCAACGCGGACACCTCTGCATGGATCCCAGCGTACTAAGTTTTTTCCCCGGCGGGGGGATTGCCCGCATGTAGCATTACCGACGGTGCCGGCACCCGAGTCGCCATCGGTTCCAGTCAGGGTCGGGGTACAGGATGGAATCGCTCGCATCACCCTGGATCGCCCACCGCTGAATGTGCTGGACATCGACACCCTACGCCAGCTCAATGACGCGCTGCGGCAGTGTGATCGACCCTCGATCCGCGTCGTCCTAATTGCCAGTGCCCTGCCACGAGCGTTTTCCGCCGGGGTCGACGTGGCGGACCACGCCGCGGGCCGCCTGGACGCCATGTTGACGGAGGTGCGGGAGAATGCCCGACTGCTCCTCAACCTCGGGCCGGTCACGCTCGCCGCCATCCACGGATTAACGCTCGGCGGCGGTGCGGAGATCGCGCTGCTCTGCGACCTGGTCATCGCGGCCGACGACACGACGTTCGGCTTTCCCGAAATCACGCTGGCCGCCTTTCCGCCGGTGGCGGCCGCCGCCCTGCCGGAGCGAGGCCCGGGGCCCCGGGCCATGTGCCTGCTCCTCGGCGAATTGGTCGACGCCAACGCGGCCCACGACCTCGGTCTGGTAAGCCAGGTGGTGCCGGCCAACCGGCTGATGGAGACCGCCGATCGGCGAGCCCGTGACGTTGCCGCCTTGAGCACTGTCGCGCTCCGCGCACTCACGGCGGCGACACGGCGGCAGCGAGCTGCAACGGTGCTGCAACGCCTCGATGCCGCGATCGAAATTTATCGGACGGCAGTGGCACCGTCGCAGGACGCCCAAGAAGGTATTCGCGCCTTCATGGAAAAGCGGGCGCCGCTCTGGAGCCACCGCTGAGCGACAAGCGGCGGTCGCTGCGCGAGGCGATCGCCGAGCAGGTGCATGACGGCGACACGATCGCGCTCGGGCTGGCCCTGGAGTCCGGCATCCCGTTCGCCGCGGTGCACGAGATCATCCGCCAGCAGCGCCGTGATCTGACGCTGGTTGGTCCCATTTCCGACATGGCGTTCGACCAGATGATCGGGGCCGGCACGGTGGCGAAGGTGATCGCGGCATGGGTGGGGAACGTCGCCGGGGGGTCCGGATACGGCTTTCGCCGGGCCTACGAACAGGGGCAACCGCGACGCATCGTCATGGAGGATCACTCCAACTTCACCGTCGGATTGGCACTGAAGGCCGCGGCGATGGGTCTCCCCTTCCTGCCGACCTTCAGCGGCCTGGGCGGCGATATCGTGCGGGGCCATCCCCGCATCCGGCCAGTGGACGATCCCTTCGGCGGCCCCAACCTGCTCGCGGTCGGCGCGCTGCGGCCGGACGTCGCAATTATCCACGTCCAGCGCGCGGACCAACAAGGCAACGCCCACCTGTGGGGAAACCTCGGCCTCACCGTTGAAGCGGCGTACGCCGCACACCGCACGATCGTGATCTGCGAGGAGGTCGTGCCGGAATCGGTGATCCGCAGCGATCCCAACCGCACCGTGATCCCTGGCTTTCTCGTGACCGCCCTCGTCGAGGAGCCGGGTGGCGCGCTCCCCTCGTCGGTGCAGGGCTACTGGCGGCGTGACTTCGCGCCGTTTCTCGCCTATCACCAGCTCTCACGGACCCCCGACGGCTTTCAGTCGTGGTTGCGCGAGTGGGTCCTCGACCTCCCCGACCGGCCGGCGTACCTGCGCCACATGGGTGAGGCAGCGGTCGAGCGTCTTCGGGTCACCGATCGGCGGCTTGCGGCCGAGGCGAACTTCGCGCCATGACGTCGCGCTATACCCGGCGGGAGCTGATGGTGGTCGCGGCGGCGCGCGAAATCCGTGACCACGAGCTCGTCTTCGTCGGCATGCGCCTTCCCCTGCTCGGCTTCGGGCTGGCCAAGGCGACGCACGCCCCGAACGCGGTTGGGTTGTTCGAGAACGGCGTGATTCGCGACCGACCCGCGGAGGCGTTCATCTACACCATGGGCGATCCACCCAACATCGTCGGCGCGGTCGCGTGCCTGGGCCTTGTGGACGTCATGAGCCTGCTGCAGCAAGGGCGCGTCGACGTGGGCTTCATCGGTGGGGCGGAAGTCGATCCGCTTGGCAACCTCAATACCACCCGGACCAGCGGCAGCGGCACGCTGGTCCGCCTTCCCGGCAGTGGCGGGGCCGGCGACATCGCATCGCTGGCGGGGCGGACGGTGTTGATCATGGAGCACGAGCCGCGCCGCTTTCGCGAGCGCGTCGACTACATCACGTCCCCGGGCCACTTCCCCGGCCGGCGCCGCGGCGGTCCCGCCACCCTGATCACCACGCTGGGAGTCTTCGATCTCTCGACAGGCCGCGTTCGAGCCGCCAGCTTGCACCCGGGTGTCACGCCGCAGCAGGTGCGCGAAGCCACCGGCTTCCAGATCGAGATCGCCGACCACATACCCGCCACGGCGACGCCCTCCGCCGACGAGCTGGCCTACATCCGTCATGCGGATCCGGAAGGGTTCTGGACGGGGCGATAGCATGAAGACCGCATGAGCGCGGTCGCCCCGGCGTGGTCACCGACCAGGGAGCAGGTGCAGGCGTGCCGGCTCTGGCGCTTCCTGCAGCAGCACCACATCGCGAGCTATCCCGAGCTCTGCGAACGAGCGGCGCGCGATCCTGACTGGTTCTGGGACGCACTCGTCAAGGAGCTGGGCATCGTGTGGTCGGCGCCCTATCACGCGGTGATGGATACCGCCGCCGGCGCTCCCTTCACGCGCTGGTTTCCTGGGGGTCTCCTCAATGCGTATGACTCCGCCGTCGTTCGCCATCGCCGCTCCGATCCGGAGCGCGTCGCGCTCATTGGCGAGACCGAAGCGGGACAGGTCCGGCAGCTGACCTACGCGCAGCTGGAGGACGCGGTCGAGCAGACCGCCGCCGGGCTGCGCGCCATCGGCGTGGGACGCGGCGTGGCGGTCGGCCTCTATCTCCCGCTGGTGATCGAAAACGCGGTGGCCCTGCTGGCCTGCGCCAAGCTGGGCGCCGTGGCCGTGCCCTTGTTCTCGGGCTTTGGCGGGGAAGCGATCCGGCAGCGGCTAGCCGATGCGGACGCGCGAGTGCTGATTACCGCGGACGGCGCGATACGTCGAGGGCGCCCGGTCGCCATGAAGCCCATCGCGGACCAAGCGGCGGCCGGCCTGCCGCAGCTGCAGCGGCTCGTGGTTGTTCGCTGCGCTGGCATGGATGTCCCCATGCAGAATGGTCGCGACCTCGCCTGGGAAGACCTGGCCGGGTCGGCGCCGGTCCCGACCGAGGCGATGCGCCCCGATGAGCCCTTGCTCCTGCTCTATACGTCGGGCACGACCGGACGGCCCAAGGGCACGGTGCATGGCCACGCCGGCTTGCCGATCAAAGCCGCGCAGGATTGGGCGTTCGGTATGGACGTCCGGCCGGCCGAGCGGGTCATGTGGGTGACCGACATGGGCTGGGTGATGGGGCCGCTCCTTGTTTTCGGCAGCCTGATGCTCGGGGGCGCCGCCGTCTTCTACGACGGGGCACCCGACTACCCGGAACCGCGCCGTGTGTGGGCGGTGGCGGAACGCCACGGGGTCACCCACCTTGGAATCTCTCCGACGCTGACCCGGGTGCTGATGGCGTCGGGCGCCCAGGCCCTGCCGGCGCAGCCCCTCACCCGGCTTCGGGTGCTGGCCTCGACCGGCGAACCCTGGACCCCCGAAGCCTGGAACTGGCTCTTCGAGGTCGTCGGCCGCGGCGAGGTGCCGATCATGAACTACTCTGGGGGGACGGAGTGCGGTGGTGGCCTGGTCAGCGGAAACTTCCTGACGCCCGCGAAAGCCGGCAGCTTCGCCGGCCCCATTCCCGGCATCGACGCCGCGGTCTTCAACGAGCAGGGCCAACCCGTACGCGGCGAGGTCGGCGAGCTCGTGATCCGCCAGCCTTACCTCGGGATGACGCTCGGATTGTGGAAGGATCCCCAGCGTTACCTGGAAACGTACTGGTCGCGCTGGCCCAACGTCTGGGTGCATGGTGACTGGGCGATGATCGATGAGGACGGGCTCTGGTACATCCTGGGTCGCTCCGACGACACGATCAAGGTCGCGGGCAAGCGGGTGGGCCCGGCCGAGGTGGAGGCCGCGGCTCTCGACGGCACCAACGCGATCGAGGCGGCCGCCGTCGGGATTCCAGACCCGCTCAAGGGCCAGTCAGTGGTGGTCTTCGTGGTGCCGCGCCCGAATGCCGAACCGGGGCCCATCCCCGCGGCGGTGTCGCGTGGCATCGAACGCTCGTTGGGCAAGCCCTTCAAGCCGGCAGCGGTTCACGTGCTGGCGCGCCTGCCCAAGACCCGCAACGGCAAGATTCTCCGCCGGGTGATCCGCAACGTCTTCCTCGGTGACCCACCGGGGGACCTGTCGGGGATCGACGACATGGCCACGCTTGACCCGATTCGCGCGCTCGGGCGCAAGACCTAGCGGAAGTACTCGCGCAGGGGGACGTTGCTCGACCAACCGGCCGCGCCGAGATGGGCGAGACTGAAGCCATCCTCAATCGTCCGCAGCAGGCTGTAATGATTCTCCGCAATTTTCGAATGGAAGCCGCTGATCGACTTCGGCGAGATGACCAGCGTGGCGACATGTCCGCCCCAGGCATCACCACAGCAACCCGCGTTGCTCGACCCTTCGTCCCAGGTGATGAAGAGGACGCCGCCGTTGCGGAACGCCGCCGATCCGGTGATCGTTGGAACGACGCTGTGCAACCACGCGTCACCGGTGGAGACCGGGCAGTCGTGGGTGTCGTTGCACATGTTGGGCGTGATCCACACGAAGTTCGGGACCTGGCCGCTGCTCATGTCGACGCCGAACTGCGTGAAGGGCACGACGTGCGCGGCGCAGCGCGCCGCGTTGTTGCGGATGTCGGTGTAGTAGACGAACGGATCATGCTTCATCGCGTAGTTGCCGGACGAGGTCCCCAGGTAGCACGGTGTGGGCATATCGTCCATGTACGCCTTCCAGGAGCGACCGCTCGCTTCCACCTGGTCGGCGATGTTGGTCGCGCTCACATAGCAGGTGGTGCAGTCGCTCGCGACCCCAAAGGTGCTGCCGGCGGTAAGAGCAAAGTAATTGGGCAGGCTGGGATGGGAGGCCCCGTAGTAGTTGGTGGCCAGGCCGTACGTGGCAGCCAGGCTGTTGATGTAGGGCGCCTCTGCGCTGCCGATCACGGCACCGTACTCATGGTTCTCCATGACGATGACAAAGACGTGTGAGAAGGCCGGAACCGCGGCCGGCGGGACCGCGGCCGGCGGGACCGCGGCCGTGGTTGGGGCTGGCGTGTTCGGGGCCGCCGCCTGTGTGGCGGTGGGAGTGGGCGTGGGACTAGGGGTGGGTGTGGGCGTGGGCGTCGCCTGGGCGACCGGGCTGGCACTATCGGCGGCATGGTCGTCGCCGGCCCGGCCGGAGCCGGTCGCCGACGGGGAGGTCGCGCTCGTGGATTTGGCCGGCGTGTGCCCCAGCACCATCGCGGTCGGGACGGCGATCACCGCGGCCGCGCCGATGCCGATGAGGGCCGTTCGCGTGCCGAGGAATCTCATGACCCGATTGACGCGATCGGGTTCCCCCTCTTGCGGATTGCACGTTGCGTGACACAACGTGCAGGTGAATCTATTTGCCCACTCCACACGTTGTATACGGGTAGGAGAGCCATGATGAAACCGCTCAATGCCGAACTGGCCGCCCGAGCCTGGGAATTCGCCCAGGGCTTGGACCTCGAGGAATATCGCCGGCTCCAAAATGAGGTTCGCAGCACCTGGCCGGCCACCGCAAAACTCAACGGTCTGGACTTCGACCGGGCCTTCCTCGCGTTCATCGCGGAGCGCTGGCTCGACAAAGCCGCGTAAGTTCGCGCCAGGTACGTCGTTACTCGCGCAGGCCCGGACATGTCCATCAACGATGGCCTGGCGCTCATCCGCCGGCATGACTTCGAAGGCGCGCTGCCGCTACTGGCTGCCGAAGTGCGCAAGCGTCCCGATGACGCCTACGCCGCCTATTACCTCGCCTACGCCTTCGTCGGCGCGCAGGACCCGCAGCCGGCGGTGACCCTGCTCTCGAAGATCATCGAGGTCCATCCGGATTTCACCGACGCCCACACCCTGCTCGGCCTGGCCCGGATCCGGACGTCTGACTTCGCCGGTGCCGCCACGGAGTATGAGGCGGTGCTCGGACGCGAGCCGAAGAATGCCGCCGCCCTACTCGGTCTGGGGATGATCGCCTACTGGAAGCGCGAGACCGCGATGGCGGAGGACTACCTCGATCGGGCGTTGCGCGGTGATCCGGCGGCGCGCGATGCCCTGGTCTTCAAGGCCGACCTGCGTTACGCGGCGGGGGACATCACCGGCGCCGTCATGCTCCTGCGCGACGCGAAACGGCTGCGCAAGCCCTCATTGCCTGAAGTCGCCGATGCCGAGATCGCCGACCGCCTGCTTCGCTACGAAGCGGCGCTACAGCCGCTCCGCAAAGCGCGCGGCGGCCTGCCCGACATGCCGGGCTGGGTGTTGTGCGTGGTCGGCGTCACCCTGGCGCTCACCTTCCTGGCCGCGGCCGGCCTGCCCGGCGCCTGGAACGGGCTGCGCCATTACCAGGACGGCAAGGCGCGGCTGGTGACCCTGGATTATTCGGGCTGCGCCAGCGAGATGGAAATGGCGGTTGAAGCCGCACCGACGTCGCCCAAGGCCTGGGCGTACGAAGCCTACTGCTACATGCTCGACAAGGACACCAAGGCCGGGCTCTCCGCCTGGTACACAGCTCGCAGCTACGATCCCGCGATTACGCTCGATACCAATGCGGACCAGCAGGTACTGCTCAGCAGGATCAAGCAGGCCACCGCGAAGCCAGTGACCCCGAAATGAGCGGCGCCCTCGACCCGATTCAAGAAGACCTGCCGCTGGACCTGACACCATCACCGGCGAAAGTCCCCACGCCACCGCCATCGGCGGGGCCGCCCGCTGGCGAGCTTCCGCCGTCGCTCTTTGAGCAGATCCTCACGCGCGTGCGCGCCTTACCCTGGGCCCGCTGGCGCGCCCAGGCCGCACCAGTCATTCGCACCGGGGCCGAGCAGCTCGGGACGGCCGCGAAAGCCGCCGTGACGCGGAGCAGCACGGTGGCTCGGGTGGCGGTAAAGCGCGGGACACCGTATACCCTCCAGCTCGCCAAAGCGACGGCCCGCATCAGCCTGATCCGCGCCTTCCCGCTGCTGGTCGCCCGCACCATCCACTTGTTCGGCTTCCCGGCAGTCGTGATGCGAACCTCCATCCAGTTCACCATTGCCCACCGCGCTGGCCTGGCGATCGACGAGGTCGTGTACTTTCGCGTCGACGATCCTGCGGGGTACACCGTGTATGAGGCGCCACCGCAACTGGGCACGGCGATCGCGATCACCTATGTGCCGACCCTGGTGCTCGCCATCCTCTCCGTGCTCTGCCTCGCTCCCGCGCTCACCCCCCGGGCAGTCCTTCATTTGCCGATGACGTGGGTCACCTGGGTGCAGCTTTGGCTCGGACTGTCGTTCGCGGCCCACATGCTGCCCTCCTATGAAGAGGCTGGTCCGGTGGCGGAACAGGCGCGGGTCGGTGTTGCCAAGGCCGATCCCATCTCGGTCTTCTGGGTGATTCCCGCCCAGGTCGTCGCCCTCCTGACCCGGCTGGGTGGCATCATGCCCGCGGTCGTCGGTGTGGCCGCCTGCTGGTGGCTGGCCAGCGCGATCTTCCGCTAAACGCGGCGTTCTCGGCCCCAGCCGTTCCTGTACGCTTCCCCGGTGGCCAGCGCCCACTTCCGGGGGGTACTGTTCAGCCTGCTTGCAGCGATCGTCGTCTCGGGATGCAGCGGCGAAGCGAGTTCACCTCCTCCCCTGCAAGCGACCGCGCCGTCTTCGGTTGGCTGCAAGAGCGGCGAGGCCTACCAGCACACCACGCTTGCCTACCACCTCTGCTTCCCGAGCGGATGGATCTCCCGCGACTACACGGCCGAGCCCGGGGCTGGCGGTGCGGTCAGCGTGGTGGCATTCGGGCCGCCGGCCGCGGTGCCGTCCCACGTGCCGGCGTCAGGTTCCTTCATGCCTCCGATCGAGGTCCGCGTTGTCGGTGGACCGAAGGGTCAGGTGGAGACCAGTCTCGCCCAGGGCAACCAGCTGAGCCAGACCACGATCGCCGGCGTCTCCGCCGACAAGATCGTGGTCACCACCTCCGGCCCGGCCAGTGGCGCGGTGATCATCGTCTTCGACCACCAGGCAAATACCTACGAGATCGAGGAAGCTCCCAACGGCAACGACGCCGCGTTCAAGTTGGTGCTGGACAGCTTCTCCTTTCCGGCGAGCTAATTGCGGAAAAGCGACCGGCGCTCCGGCCGGCTGGTGGAGGCGGCGAGAATCGAACTCGCGTCCGAAGCAGCGTCCCGCAAGACATCTACGAGCGTACTCCCGGTTTTGCATCTCACCTGGCCGGCTCCCCTGGGAGCGGATCCGGTCAAGCCAGTCGCGGTGTTGAGTCCCCCCGACGGCCGCGACGCCCGCCGGGAGCGAGTCAGCGGAGTTTACGCCGGACGCCGCTCCTGCTGACCGAGAGCGGGCCGGCGCCGGGGATAAATCCCCGGATGACTTTCGCTACTTACGCAGCGTAAGCCAGTTCGCGATTGGCGTTTATAGCCTTGCCGCTTTTACGTGCTCGGCGACACGGCCCGCCATCTTGCAGACCACTACCCCGTCGAGACCTGGCGCCCCCGCCAGCCTGTCGGAGCAACTTCAATTCTACCCCCTCGTTTCGGCCTAAAAACCCCTACGGCCTTCTCCGTAGCACGATGCGCCGCCTGGACGGAGCGGGCACTAGGCCGTAAGTCGGCTCATTAGGCGCCGGACTCAGGCTAATCGCATGACGACGCTTTGGCGTGTTCCCAAGACGGCTGACGAGAAGGCGGGTCAGTCGCTCGTGGAGTACTCGCTGATCCTCTGCCTCGTCGTCGTCGTGCTCATCGTCATCATGATGATCATGGGCAACCAGGTCCTGAACCTCTACTGCAACATCTCCGGCGGCGTGGGCGCCTAGGCTCGGGTCCGCACGGCGCGGTCCATCTCGCGTTTCGCATCTCGTGCCGAAATCGCCTCCCGCTTGTCGTAAAGCCGCTTGCCCTTGGCCAGGCCGATTTCGACCTTGACGCGGTTTCCCTTCCAGTAGAGGCGCAGGGGCACGAGGGTCAGCCCCTTCTGCTTGACCGTGATGCCCAGGCGGATGATCTCGGCACGGTGGAGCAGCAGCTTGCGCTCCCGCTTCGCCTCGTGGTTGCTGCTGTGCCCGCGCTCGTAGGGACTGATGTGCACGTTGACCAGGAACGACTCGCCTTCCCCGATGCGGACATAGCCCTCGCGCAGGTTCGCCCCGCCCTCGCGCAGCGACTTGATCTCGGTGCCGAGCAACTGGATCCCGGCCTCGACCGATTCCAGGATGAAGTAGTTGTGATAGGCGGCGCGGTTGCTGGCGATCGTCGGGTCGGCGTCGCGCTTCTTCTTCCCCACTAGCGCCGCCCCCGCGCCCAAGCGACCGCCGACATCCGACGCCCACCCGCCGGCTGGACCTCATCGAGAACGTATCGTCCGTCGGTCGTGGGAACCTCGATACCGTCCCGCGCGACGCCATCGAGATGGCCGCGGATCACCTTCACCTCGGTGCCCTTGAGCGTGATCCAGCAGCCCAGCCGCTCGCTCAAGGCGCGCACGCGCCGGTCGATTTCCTCGGCGGACATGGTCGCAGGGTCAAGCTTGCCATCCTCCGACCGCAGACGCGGGGCATGCGTCGCCCCCTCCGCGGGCTGCGCTACCGGCATGATGCGCCCGTGGGCGAGACCGTCGAGGGTCTGCACCATGAGCCGCGCACCGAGATTGGCCAGCTCGCCTTCGAGCGGGCCCGCCGTCGCCTCTGGCGCGAGCGGCAGCCGGGCCTGCGCCAGGATCGGCCCGGTGTCGACGCCGGCATCCATCTGCATGATGGTGACGCCGGTCTCGTGATCGCCGCTGAGAATGGACCATTCGATTGGCGCCGGGCCACGATGGCGCGGTAACAACGAGGCATGGACGTTGAGCGTCCCCAGGCGCGCCGCGTTGAGCAGGCTGGCCGGAAGGATTTGCCCGTAGGCCACCACGACCATGACATCCGCGGCCAGATCTCGAATCCGGGCCTGCGCGGCCTCGTCCCTGATGCGCTCGGGCTGAAAGACCTCGAGACCGACTTCCTGGGCGAGCTGTTTGATGCCCGACGGCATGACCTGGAGTCCGCGCCCCGCGACCCGGTCGGGTTGCGTCACCACCAAGGTGATCTCGTGACCGGCCTCTCGCAGCGCGGTCAAGGTCGGCTGGCCGAAGGTGGCTGTCCCGGCGAACACGATGCGCAACGCAGCGTCAGGCGCCGACGAGTTCCGCTTCCTTCTCCTGCTCTTCGGGTTCCACTTTGCGCAGCGTATCCAGGCTCGTCAGCCGGTCGGTGAAGAGGATGCCGTCGAGGTGGTCGATCTCGTGCTGGATCGCGCGGGCGAGCAGCGCATCGCCCTTGATCTTCACCGGCTTGCCCTGGCGGTTGAGCCCGCGCGCCACCACCTGCATGTAGCGTTTGACCTCGCCGACGTAGCCCGGTACCGAGAGACAGCCTTCGAGGCCGATCTGCTCGCCCTCCCACTTCACCATCTCGGGGTTGACGAGCGTGTGCAGGTTGGTGTCGGTCTTGATCACGACGACCCGGAGCCCGACACCGACCTGGGGCGCTGCCAGCCCGACACCGGGGGCGGCGACCATGGTATCCACCATGTCGTCGATCAGCTGGCGGATGCTGCTGTCGACACGCGCCACCCGCTTCGCCTTCTGGCGAAGGATCGGCGCTTCCTGGGTCAGGATCGGAAGGACGGCCATTGCTTTCTCACTTACATCGGGTCGACGTCGAGGACCCAGCCCCGGCCGCGCGGTAAGCCGTCCGCCACCCGGTGCAGGTCGCTCCCCTTGAGGGTCACCTCGAAGCGGAACTCGTCCTTGAGGCGGTAGACAAACGCGGGAGACGGTCCGAGGACCTCGATGTCGCCCAAATTGAGCAGCGCGATTGTAGCAGACAAATGTTCGCCAGCCGCCTTCGCCTCTCGCTCCGCGCGGGCCTCGTCTCGGTGTCCATAGGTCGCCACGATCAGCTCGGCATACGGAGGGAATCGATACTGCGCCCGGATTGCACGCTCCTCACGAAAGAAGCCGCGGTAATCGTGGTAGCGGGCGTGGCGGATCGCGGGATGATCGGGCGTGTAGGTCTGGATGAACACCTGTGACGCCGCGCTGCCACGACCGGCTCTGCCCGCCACCTGGGTCAGCAGGCTGAAGGTCCGCTCCGACGAACGGTAGTCGGGAAAATGCAGGCTGGTATCGGCGTTGACGACCCCGACGGTGGTCACGTTCGGCAGGTCCAGCCCCTTCGCCACGAGCTGGGTGCCCACCAGCACGTCCGCCCCACCCGAGCGCATCTGGTCGAAAACGAGGTCGGCCGCGTCCGGCGTCTTCATCACATCCCGGTCGAGCCGGATCACGCGCGCACTGGGAAACAGCGCGCGGACCTCTTGCTCGATACGTTCCGTGCCCACGCCGAAGCTCTTGATGTAGCGGCTGCCGCAGGCGGGGCAGCGTCTCGGGAGCGGTTCGGTGCTGCCGCAATAGTGGCACTGGAGGCGGCCCAGCGAGGCGTGATAGACGAGCGCCACGCTGCAATGCGGACATTCGCGCGCCTGGCCGCAATCGCGGCAGAGGACGAACGTCGCCAGTCCGCGCCGGTTCAGGAAGAGGATCGATTGCTCCCGTCGGTCGAGCGAGGCAACCATCGCCGCCTGCAGCTCCCTGCTCAGCGGGCTGAAGTGTTGCGCGCCGATCTCCCCTCGCATGTCGACCACGGTCACGGGGGGCAGGGGCCGTCCCTGGGCACGATGGGGGAGCTCCAGGAGATGCTCACGGCCCGCAAGCGCGTCGGCGTAGGTCACCACACTGGGCGTGGCGCTGCCCAGGACCAGCACGGACCGGGTCCGATCAGCCAGCCAGCGCGCCACCGTGGGCGCGTGGTAGCGGGGGATGCGGTCCTGCTTGAAGGCGGACGATTCCTCTTCGTCGATCGCGATCAGGCGAAGCCGTGGCAGCGGCGCGAAGACGGCGGCGCGCGGCCCGATGACGATGTCGGCCTCACCACGCCGGATCCGCCACCACTCGGCGGCCCGCTCCGCCTCGGTCAGGGCGCTGTGCAGCACGGCCAGCCGGCCTGGGAAGCGCGCGGCAAAGCGCCCCACGGTCTGCGGCGTGAGCGCGATCTCGGGCACCAGCACCAGCCCCTGCCCTCCGCTGGCCAGCACCTGGTCGAGCAGGGCCAGGTAGACCTCGGTCTTGCCGCTGCCCGTGACGCCGTGCAGCAGGAATACCTCCGACTCCTGGCGGGCGAGGGCGATCGCGATCCGCGCCCGAGCCGCTTCCTGCGCCGGTTCGAGCACGACGGTTGCAGGCACGCTGACTTCGGCGGCCTGGCGCAGGATGCGACTCTGCCGGCGACGCTTCACTGTCCTGCGGACGACGGCGCGGACCCGAGGCGGCACGATGGCCCGGATCACCTCATCGAGCGGCACCAGGTAATGGGCGGCGACGAAGCCGGCCAGCTCCACCAGCGGCGACGGGAGCACCGGTTCGGCATCGAGCAACGCCTCGATCGGTTTGAGCGTAAGGACCGTTGGTCCCCGATCGAGTGCGTAGACGAAACCGGTCACCGTGCGCTTCCCGAAGGGGACTCGGACCCGGTGTCCGACCTCGATCAGCCCGATCAGCGCCTCGGGGACGGCGTAATCGAAGAGCCCGGTCTGACTCCCGACGCGCGCCTCGACAGCAACTTGCGCGATCGGGCGCAGCGCCTCAGGCGCCGCGGTTCCGACCGGCATCGATCGCATCCCAGATGCGCCCGGCCACCTCTGGCTTTGGCAGTCGTGGCACCTCCGCGACGACGCCCGCGGGCGTCACGATGGTGACGGCGTTGAAGTCGCTGGCGAGGCCCTGCCCATCGACGCCGACCTGGTTGGCGACAATCATGTCCAGCTGCTTGGCGCGGAGCTTCTGTTGCGCCTGGGCGCGCAGGTCTTCCGTTTCCGCCGCGAAGCCCACGCGATAGAGCCCAGGACGAGGCCCGAGTGTCTTCAGGATGTCGACGGTCGGTCGCAGTCGCAGCTCCATGGGACGATCGGTGCGCCGCAGCTTCGAGGCGGCGACCTGCTCGGGAACGTAGTCGGCGACCGCCGCCGCCATGACCAGGATGTCGGCATCGGCGCAGGCCTGCTCCAGGGCCTTCAGCATTTCGGTCGCGCTGCCGACCACGACCTCCGCCATCCCTTCGGGGCTGGACGGCACGGTCGTCACCAGGGTCACGTCTGCGCCCCGCGCCGCCGCCACCTCGGCGAGCGCGCGGCCCATCTTTCCGCTGGAGAAATTCCCGACATAGCGCACGGGATCGACCGCTTCCCGAGTGCCACCCGCGCTGACGACCACGCGCAGGCCGTCGAGGGTGCGACGCCCCGCCAGCACCGCCTCGATGACGGCGACGATCCGCTCAGCTGACGCTAACCGCCCCACCCCGGGCTGGCCCGAGGCCAGGCGCCCGCTCGCCGGCTCGACGATGACCGCGCGTCGCGCCCGTAGCGCGTTCAGATGATCCTGGGTTGGCTGCTGGGTCAGCATCACGTCGTTCATCGCGGGGGCGATCACCAGCGGGGCGCGACTCGCCAGCACCGTCCCCGATACGATCTCATCGGCGAATCCCAGGGCCAGCTTCGCCATCGTGTTGGCGGTCGCCGGAACGATGGCGATCACGTCGGCCCACGCCGCCAGGCTGATGTGGGTCTCTCCCCCACCCTGCGGCGCGAGCCAATCCGCGGCAACGGGGTTGTAGGAGAGGGCCTCGAGCGTCAGGGGCGTCACGAACCGGGTCGCCTCCGGCGTCATCAGCACCCGAACCTCGGCACCGGCCCCGGTGAGCAGCCGGACGCACTCGATCGCCTTGTAGGCCGCGATGCCGCCGCTGATGCCGAGCGCGACCCGGCGTCCCTTCAGCCCGCTCTCACTCATACCGGCGCCTGGCGGCGGTCGTGCTCGGCCGCGATCATCGCCAGGATCTCTCGCGCGGTCTCGTCGACATCCCGGTTGCAGACCACGTGTTCGTAGTCTTTGGCCAGCCCGAGCTCGATTAGGGCCTCCTTCTGCCGGATCGCGAGCGCCTCCGGTGACTCCGTGTTCCGGCCGGTCAGGCGGCTGAGCAGTTCCTCCGTCGACGGCGGCGTGATAAAGATGAAGAGCCCCTCCGGCATCCGCTTGCGGACGAAGGTCGCGCCCTGCACATCGATCTTGAGGATGATGTCTTCACCGCGGTTGATGGCGGCCTCGACGCGCCGGCGGGAGGTCCCGTAATAGTGGTCATAGACCTTCGCCCATTCCAGGAATTCCTTCTGCTCGATCAGGCGCAGAAATTCCGGCTCGCTGACGAAGGTGTAGCTGTGGCCGTCGACTTCCCCCGGCCGGGGCGGCCGGGTCGTGTATGAGACCGAGTATTTGAGCTCGGGCGCCATCTCGAAAAGGCGCCGCAGGACGGTATCCTTCCCCACTCCGCTTGGTCCGGAGATCACGATCAAAAGCCCGATCTTGGGCTGGGTCATCTGATCACCGCATTTTAGGGTGTGCCAGAGCGCCGCCCAGCGAATTCCACGCCAATGCGAAGTCCTCGGGCGGAGGTGTCTGCCAGGTCATCGACTTGCCCGTCCTGGGATGTTTGAGCGTGAGCGCCTCGGCATGGAGGGCCGGCCGCGCAATCAGCGGTGACCGGCGGCCGTAGACGGGGTCACCGAGAACCGGGTGATGGATATAAGCAAGGTGGACTCGGATCTGATGCGTGCGGCCGGTGCCCAGCGTTACCTCCAGCAGCGAGTGACCACCAGCAACGCCCAGCCGCCGGAATTCGGTGACGGCCTCCCGTCCGTCCCCAATCACCGTCATGCGTTGCCGGTTCTTGGGGTCACGGCCGATGGGCGCGTCGATCCGTGCCGCGGGATCGGCCACTTCTCCCACCACGATCGCGCGGTATTTGCGCGTCATGATCCGCCGCTGCAGCTGGCGAGCCAGCTCGCGGTGGGCTTCGTCATTCCGCGCCACCACCATCAATCCCGAGGTGTCCCGGTCCAGCCGGTGGACGATTCCCGGCCGCTCGGTGCCTCCGATCGTGGACCAGCCCGGCCCGCGGCCGAGCAAGCCGTGCACCAGGGTGCCGGTCGAATGCCCCGGCCCGGGATGCACGACAAGGCCGGCCGGTTTGTCGATGACGACCAGGTCGTCGTCCTCGTAGAGCACCGGAAGATTCATTGCTTCCGGTTGCAGCCGGGTCGGAACCGGCGCCGGTAATTCCCAGCTGAGACGATCGCCCGACCGCAGGCGGCTGCCCGCGCGCGCCGGCCCGTCGTTGAGGCGGACGTGCCCCTCCGCGATCAATCGCTGAACCTGGCTGCGGCTCTGCCCGGCGAGCAGGCCGGCCAGGTACTGGTCGAGTCGGGGGGCGCTGATCGGGACGGTGTGCTGGATCGCCTCGGTCAAGCGCGCTGGGACCGGCGGCTCCGCCAGAGCGTGCCCAGCAGAAGCACCACGACGCCAACGGTAATCGCCGAGTCGGCGACGTTGAAGATCGGGTAGTGCGGCACCTGGATGAAGTCGATAACCGATCCCTTGACGCCCCGATCGTAGGCGTTGGCGATGGCGCCACCGAAGACGAGCGCCAGGCCCAGCCGCGCCGACCAGTCGTCAGCCGGAAGGCGCCAGTAATAGATAAGGATGCCGACCATGACCACGGCCGAGATCAGGAGGAAGCCGGCCGTGAAGTTCTGAAATAGCCCGAAGGCGGCTCCCCGGTTCCGGGTGACGGTCAGGAAAAGGAGATGGTCGACGACCTCGCGCGGACCGTAGGGAACCCCGAACCGCCGTTCGACGAAGATCTTCGTGACGCGGTCGACGATGACGACCACGGCGGCGATCACCGCCAGCAGGCCGTAGCTGCGGACCCGATTCAGCGTGCGGCCACCTTCAGCACACTCAACTGGAGCTCCTCCCCCTCCGCCTTCATCGAATCGGAGCAGGCGCCCTCCGGCGGAGCGCCGCGCTCAACCTGAACCGCCAGCGTCTCGGCCGCGATGTAGTCGCGCCCACGCTCGAGAGCACGAGCCAGCACACCATCGCCCTGGTAGTAGAGGCGGATGCGATCTTCGACCGCGAACCCGCAGCGCTTGCGAAGCTCCTGAATCGTTCGGACGATATCGCGACCCAAGCCCTCAAACCTCAATTCCTCGGTGATCTCGGTATCGAGGATCAGGCCGCCCCCTTGACCCTGGTACTGGGCGCACTTGATGTTGAGTTCTTCGAGCAGGATGGCCTCGAGCCCCGGGTCGAGCGGCCGCTCGGCGATCGTGACGGCGCGCAGCGGCTGGCGCACCTTGATGCCGGCGGTATTCCGTGCGGCGAGCCCGGTCGCGACCAGCCGCCGAACGACGGCCATCTGCTGGCGGAGCTCATCGTCTCGCCAATCGGAGGCGGCCACCGGCCAGTCGCACAGGTGTACGCTCTCGGGTTGGCCCCGCCGGCCGGCCGCAAGGTTCTGATACATGCTCTCGGAGACAAATGGCATGAAGGGGGCCAGCAACTGGGCCACGCTGACCAGCACCTGGTAGAGCGTCTGGTAAGCGCTCCGTTTGTCGGCATCGGACTCCGATTTCCAGAACCGGCGGCGTGAGCGCCGCACGTACCAGGTCGAGAGATCCAGCACGAAGCCCTCCAGACGCCGCGCCGCCGTTGGCGGGTCGTACGCCTCCATTGCCTTGTCGACGTCGGCGATCGTGACCGCCAGCTCCGCGAGCAGCCAGCGGTCGAGGAGCGCCCGCTCGCGCACCGGAACCGCCGCCGCGCCGGGATCAAATCCGTCGAGCCTCGCGTAGTTGGCGAAGAAGCCGTAGGTGTTCCAGAGGATGAGCAGGAAGCGGCGGACGACATCCTGGACCGCAGCCAGGTCGAAGCGATAGTCGTTGCCGATGGCAACCGCCGAGTAGAAGTACCAACGGGTCGCGTCCGCCCCGAACTTGGACATGACCTCCATCGGGTCTACTGAGTTCTTGAGCGACTTGCTCATCTTCCGGCCCTGCTTGTCCAGCACGGTGCCGTTGACGATCACGTTCTTGAATGCCGGCTGCTTGAACAACATGGTCCCGATGGCCAGCAGACTGAAGAACCAGCCGCGCGTCTGGTCGACGCCTTCGGCGATGAAATCGGCCGGGAATCGCTCCTTGAAGAGCTCCTGGTTTTCGAAGGGATAGTGATACTGCGCGACCGGCATCGAGCCCGAGTCGAACCACACATCGATCAAGTCGGTGACCCGGCGCATCACGCCACCGCATTTCTCGCAGGGCAGCGTCACGCGGTCGATATACGGCCGGTGCAGATCGTCCTGCAGCGTCAGGCCGAGCTCGGCCACGGAACCCACGCAGCGCCGTTCGTCGCATTGTTCACAGACCCAGATCGGCAGCGGGGTGCCCCAATAGCGCCAGCGCGACAGTGACCAGTCGACGAGCGTTTCGAGCCAGTTCGCCATCCGTCCCGTGCCCACATAGGGCGGGATCCAGTTGACCAGGTTGTTGTTTCGGATCAACTCATCTTTGACGGCGGTCGTCTTGATGAACCACGAGGTGAGCGCGTAGTACAGCAGCGGCGTTCCGCATCGCCAGCAAAATGGATAGGTGTGCCGGATCGTCTCCGCCCGGTACATCAGGCCGCGATGGGTGAGGTCCTCGATGATCTTTGGGTCGGCCTTCTTGACGAAGAGCCCGGCGAAGGGCTCGACCTCGGACCGGAATCGACCAGCCAGGTCGACCACGTGGCGAACCGGGATGCCTTTCTTCAGGCAGAGCTCGAGGTCGTCGACGCCGTAGGCGGCGGCCGTGTGCACGATCCCGGTCCCGTCCTCGACCGAGACGAAATCCGCGTCGACGACGAAGAAGGCCGGCTTGTCTGGGATCAGGTAGGCGTAGAGCGGCTTGTAGCGCTTCCCGAGCAGGCTTTTTGCGTCGACGTCCGCCTCGACCTGGTACTCGCCCTGGAGGACTGAGAGGCGTGCCCGGGCCAGGATGTACCGCTCGTCGCCCTGCCGGACGCGCACGTACGGGATATCCAGTCCCACGGCAAGCGCGACATTGCCGGGAAGGGTCCAGGGCGTCGTCGTCCAGGCGAGGAAGTATGTCTTGCGCTCATCCTCGAGCTCGAACTTCACGTAGACGGACGGGTCTTCGATGCCGTCCTGATAGCCCAGTGCGAGCTCGTGGCTGGAGAGCGGCGTCTGGTCACGTGGACAATAGGGCACGACCTTGAAGCCCTGGTAGAGGAGTTCTTTGTCCCAGATCTGCTTGAGGATCCACCAGACACTCTCCATGTAGGTGGAGTCGAGCGTCCGGTAGGCCTTGTCGAAATCCACCCAGTAGCCCATCCGCTCCGTCACCTGGGCGAACTGGTCGATGTACTTGAAGACGCTTTCACGGCAGAGCTTGTTGAAGGCCTCGATACCGAACTTCTCGATGTCCTGCTTGCCCGTGAATTTCAGCTGCTTCTCGACCTCGATCTCGACCGGCAGGCCGTGCGTGTCCCATCCGGCCTTGCGCTCGACATAGAAGCCACGCATCGTTTTGTAGCGGGGGAACAGGTCCTTGAGGGCCCGTGCCAGCACGTGATGGATGCCCGGAAGGTTGTTGGCGGTCGGCGGCCCCTCGTAAAAGACGAACGGCGGTTTCCCCTCGCGCTGCTTGATGCTCTTGTGGAAGATATCGCGCTCTTTCCAGAAGGCAAGCACCTCGACTTCCATTTCGACGAAGCCGGCGCGCGTCGAAACTTCCTGGAACATGGACGCCAATTCTAGTGGCTCTGGTTCAGCCGAGGAACTGGCCGACCACATAGAGGACCGCGATCGCGATCATCGGCGAGAAATCCACGCCCAGCCCGGTGGGGATCACGCGCCGCAGCGGCCCGAGGATGGGCTCCGTGACGTCGACCAGGAATCCCATGATGAGCCCGTGATAGTCGCGGATGAACCAGGAGGCCGCGGCCCGCACGACGATGGCAAAGATGCAGAGATAAATGAGGACCTGGGCAAACGTGTGCAGGAAATTGATGGCGTTCTGCACTGCGGGATTCAACGCGGTCCGAAGAGCGCGCGGCCCAATCGTAGCATGGTCGCGCCTTCCTCCACGGCGATCGCGTAGTCGTCCGTCATCCCCATCGACAGCACGGGCAGCACTACGCCGAGCTGCTGACTCATCGTGTCGCGCAGCGAGCGCAACTGCCGGAAGACCGGCCGGATCGCTTCCGGATCGGGGACCATGGGTGCCACCGTCATCAACCCACGGAGACGCAAATGCTGGGCCCCGCTCACGGCGTGCACCACCGCTCCCAGGTCCGCCGGCAGCACTCCCGTCTTTTGTGGCTCTTCCGCCACATTGACCTCGACCAGCACATCGAGTGGTGACTGGATGCGGCGGTCGAGCGCCTCCACCAGGCCGACCGCGTCCAGGGATTGGACCATGCGGAAGCGACCGTCGATGAACTTCACCTTGTTCGTTTGCAGGTGCCCGATCAAGTGCCAGTCGACATTGGCGGGTCCGATCTCCTCGATCTTCGGCAGCGCCTCCTGGACCCGGTTCTCACCGAGGATGCGGAGCCCGTGGGCCAGGGCCTCACGGATGCGTTCCACCGGAAAGGTCTTGGTGACCGCCACCAGCACGACCTCCGTGGGATCACGGCCGGCCCGCTCAGCGCTGCGGGCGATCGTCTCGCGGACCGCCTCGAGGTTTTCGCCGATCGAACCGGGCATCGCTCAGGGCGCAACGACGACGGAGAGGAAGCGTCCGGGACGACCGCCGCGATGGGAAAACCAGCGGTCCTCTTCGCGCGTGCACCAACCGGCCGACAGGATTCGGCTCGGCGCGACGCCCTCGTCTTCGAGTTGGAGCCGCACCACGCCCTCCAGGTTGAGCCGGACATCGTCGCCTTCCGTCTGGAGGTAGCGATCCTCGCGGCCGTAGCGCGCCGCGAACTGCGCCGCGACCTCGCTTCCGACCTGGTAGCAACGCGCACAAATGCCGGGTCCGATCAGGACGTCGAGTGCGTCGGGCTCGCTGCCGTACGCCAGGTGCAGCGCCTGCACCGTCTGGGTCGCGACACCCGCCAGCGTGCCGCGCCATCCGGCGTGCGCCCCGGCGACGACCCCACGGCGCGCGTCGAAGAAAAGCAGCGGAAAGCAATCGGCGTGGTAGGTGACGATCGCCTGTCCGGGGACGTCCGTGGCCAGGGCGTCGGTGTCAAAGACGCACTGTCCACCTTCCGGCCGCCGCCGATGGAAGGTCACGACATTGGCCCCGTGCTCCTGTACCGTCATCAGGGCGCGGTCGAGATCGAAGCCCAGCTGGTCGGCGAGCCGCCCGCGCCGCCGCATCACCAGCTCGGGGTCGGTCGATGCGGTGAGCCCCATCGAGCCGAGCGCCCGGGTGCTGAACCCGTGCCGCGCCGGAAATCCGGCGACGCCAACGACGGAGGCGAGCTCTAGCGCGGCGACGGGTTCAGCCTCGCTTTTCGCGGGTGAGAAGCTGGTCGATCTCGTGTTTGACTTCCTGGAGATCCATGAACGAGCGGTACACAGAGGCGAAGCGAATGTACGCCACCTCATCGAGACCCCGCAGCTTGTCCATCACCAGCTCGCCGACTTCACGCGAGGGAATCTCGACCTTGCCGCGGGTTCGCAGTTCGGCCTCGATCTCGTCCACGACGCGTTCCACCGTGCTCGGGGAGATCTCCCGCTTGGCGGTGGCCTTCATCAGGCCGGAGAACAGCTTCTGGCGGTCGAAGTCCTCGCGCCGGCCGTCCTTCTTCATGACGTAGAGCGGCACCGCCTCGATCCGCTCGTAGGTGGTGAAGCGCTTCGAGCACTGCAGGCACTCGCGGCGACGGCGGATCGACTCCCCTGTATCGGAGTCACGCGAGTCGACCACCTTGAGGTCGATGTGACCACAATAGGGGCACTTCATCTCACGCCAGTATCCCAGATATTGTGGTTAGCCATTCGAAGAGTGAAGGGCGAGAGGGGTGGGAAGGGGGCACCCCTCTCGCAGGTTAACGGCGACCGCGCAGAAACGCGGGGATATCGAGGTTCGACGGGTCGAAGCCTTTGTAGACCGGGACGTCCTCGACCGGCGCCGGCCGGCTGTATTGCTCCTCGATCTCGCGGCTGGGCTCGGCCCCGACGACGAAGCCAGTCGCCACTACCGTGATCTTGACCTCACCGGACATCTTCTCGTCGATGACAGTCCCGAAGATGATGTTGGCGTCCTTGTCAGCGGAAGCACGGACGATCTCCGCCGCCTCGTTGACCTCGTGCAAGGTGAGGTCGGTGCCGCCTGTGATGTTGAAGAGGATGCCTCGCGCCCCGTCGATCGAGGTCTCCAGCAGCGGGCTGGCGACGGCATCGCGGGCGGCGTCGGCGGCGCGCGTGTCGCCGCTGCCGAAGCCGATCCCCATCAGCGCCGCGCCCTGCCCGGACATAACGGCCTTGACGTCGGCAAAGTCCAGGTTGATCAAGCCGGGCTGGACGATCAAGTCCGAGATGCCCTGCACGCCCTGGCGCAGCACGTCATCGGCGATCTTCAGCGCTTCCGTGAAGGGCACCTTCTTATCGGTGACATCCAGCAGCCGCTGGTTCGGAATGATGATCAGGGTGTCGACCTTCTCTCGGAGGGTGGTCGCCGACTCTTCGGCGATCGCGCGGCGGCGGGAGCCCTCGAAGGTAAACGGTTTGGTTACGACGCCAATGGTGAGCGCGCCGTTGTTGCGGGCGATCTCTGCGACGACCGGCGCCGCGCCGGACCCGGTGCCACCGCCCATGCCGGCGGTCAGGAACACCATGTCGGCGCCTTGCAACAACTCTGACAGTTCTTGCTGGCTTTCCTCGGCCGCCTCGCGACCGATCGTCGGGTTGCCGCCCGCGCCCAGGCCACGGGTGAGCTTCTTGCCAATGTTCATCTTGGTCTGGGCTTCGGAATGGGCGAGCGCCTGCAGGTCGGTGTTGATCGCGATGAACTCGACGCCGCGCAACTTCGACCGGATCATCCGGTTCACGGCGTTGCTGCCGCCGCCACCAATGCCGACCACTTTGATGCGTGCGTTCCCCTCGAGCGTCCGGTCGACATCGCGCATGGCTTCCTCCTTATCGCGCTCGAGGCGCGCCCTTACGAACCGTTCCGCCGACACCCGCGGCCCCTGGCCTCCGCCGTAATCGCCAGGAATCACGGGCCGCGAGGCGAGGCCCTTCATTCGAAGCTGATCGTCGATGTTCATATCGGCCTCCTTCCTCTAGAAGAAATCCTTGATCCAACGAACGGTCCGCGCGTACACCGCCGAAGCGCCCGCGCCAACGGGCGCGTGGCCGTTGCCGTGGTGCCGAAGTTTGGTTCCCCAGCGCAGCAGCCCAACGGCGGTCGCGTAAGCGGGCCCGTTCACCTGGTCGCTCATCCCGATGGTTTGCGCCGGCGCCCCGATCCTGACCGGGAGGTCGAGCAGCGACTGCGCGGCATCGGTGAAACCCAGCAGGCGGCAGCCGCCGCCGGTGAAGACGACGCCGCCGGGTAAGAAGCCGTCGTGGCCACCGCGACGCATCTCGAGGCGCACCATTTCGAGGATCTCGCGCGCCCGTGGGGCGATGATCTCCGCCAGGTGCCGGCGCGGCACAACCTGGACCCGGTCCTGCCCGATCTGGTGCAACTCGACCATCTCCTCGCGCGGGATACAGGCGGGGATCGCGTGTCCGTAGTTGACCTTCAACATCTCGGCCTCGGTGAGCGTGGTGCGAAGCCCGATGGCGATGTCGTTTGTGACGTGCGTCGCACCCACGGGCAGGACCGCGGTGTGCACGACGCTGCCGTCGGTGAAGAGCGCGACATCCGTCGTCCCGCCGCCGACATCCACGAGCGCCACGCCGAGGTCCAGCTCATTGTCATTGAGGACGGCCTCGGCCGAGGCCAGCACTTGCACCACCAGGTCCTCGACGCTCATGCCCGCCTGGTGGACGCACTTGACGACGTTTTGCACCGCGGTCAGCGACCCGGTGATGATGTGGGTTTCGACTTCGAGCCGGGCGCCCGACATGCCGACCGCGTCCCGGACCCCTTCCTGACCGTCGACGATATAGCCGCGTGGGACGACGTGGATGATCTCGCGATCGTTGGGTACGGAGACCGCGCGCGCTGCGTCGATCACGCGGCTGACGTCCTCCTGACCAATCTCACGGTCCGACCGGGCCACTGCGATGACGCCGCGACTGTTCTGGCTGAGGACATGCGTGCCGGCCATGCCGACGAAGGCCGACTCGACCTTGTGGCCACACATCCGCTGCGCGGCATCGACCGCGCGGCTGATGCCCCGTACGGTCTTCTCCATGTTGACGACCACGCCGCGACGCAGACCTTCGGAGGTTGCCTCGCCGAATCCGACGATGTTGAGACCGCGGTCCGTCGGCTCGCCGACGACGCAGCAGATCTTGGTTGTGCCGATATCTAATGCTGTGACGTATTTAGAACGTGGCAAAGACCTTTCCTGGAACGCTGGCTGGGACGGTTGCGCCACATTATAGAGGGCTTTTGGGGCCGGCACAACACAAGCTGGCCAGTTATCCACAGCTTGCCAGCGCGCTGGGCATTCGAATCGTCTCGCGCCGATCGAACCGCGCTGAACGGCCTTGTCGGTTACTCCGGCCCGCTGGACGCAGGCGCCATCGACGATTCGAAATCCTGAGTTGCTTGGCCGCGCCCTGAGACCGTGTTTAGAGCCAGCTGTAGGGCGTCCTCGTAGTCCATGCGCCGGCCCGTTTCCCAGGCGGCTCCAGCAGCATGCTCGCCGAGCGCCTCGCGGGCGGGTTGGAGGAATGCCGACATCAGATCGCCCCAGACCTGCGGTGGCGTGTTGCCACTACCTTCGTGCATCGCGGAGCCGGCGCCCGCCAGTACTACCGCACGCTTCATGTTTCCGTCGAAGCCGGTAAGGCAGGCCAGCACATCAAGTGAGAATGCCGATCTGCGATCGCGCATCGCCCGTCCGAGCTCCAAACTCTCGCCGACACAGCGCCTCGCGGTGGCGAGGTCCCCTTGTAGGAGGGCGACCCCGGCGAGATAGGTTAGCGACATGGACGCCTCATCAGTCCTGCCCTGGGCTCGGCGAAGGGCGATGCTCTCGTCGAAGAGCGTGCGGGATTCTTCGAGATCATTCCGCCGGCCGGCCAGGAGCGCAAGTTGATGGAGGATTCCGGCTTCTTCCTCACGCTCGCCAGATTCGCGAGCCAGCGTCAGGGCTTCCTCGAGGGCTGCCTTGGAGGCCGCCAGGTCGCCGATGGCCGTACCGACTAGTCCAAGGACGGCGAGCGTTCGCAAGACGGTCAATCGATCCCCGATCGCGCGGGCCTCTTCCAGTCCGGTCGCAAGGAGCTGACGAGCAGCATCGAAGTCGGCCTGCAGGTAGGCGAACGTACCGGCGAGCTGGAGCCCAGCCGCGTGCGTACGGAAACCGGCTGGCGCGTATCTCAGTAGGTCGTCCATGAACTGACGCGGCTCCGAAGCGTGACCGCGAAGCTGCCAGAAGATCGTGAGTGCCACGGCCAGCCGGACGCCGAGATCGGGGTCGGCCTTGACCGTCCACCGGAGCGTGTTGCGGATATCGTCGTGGGCGGCCTCAAGCCGGTCGAGCCAGGCAGCCAACTGACCTGGCGGTCGAGTCTCGGCCAGGCTCAGAACATAAGCGCCGAGTCGGGCTTGCATCGCATCGGTCTCGCCCGCCACGAGCAATCGCTCCTGACCATACGTACGCACGGTCTCGAGGAGCCGATACCGTCCACCCTCCAGAATGGCCAGCGACTTGTCCACCATGACCAATGACTTGTCGACCAATCGAACCAGCAGGTCGAGCGTTGACTCCTGTGGCACGGCAGCGTCGGCGCAGACGTCCTCCGCTGCCTCTAGCCCGAAGCGGCCGGCAAAGACTGATAACCGTCGAAAGAAAATTCTTTCCGGATCAGCCAGGAGGTCATAGCTCCAGTCCATCGCCGCCCTCAAGGTGCGGAGCCGGCTGGAAGCCGTACGATCGCCGCCAGTCAGCAGCGCGAAGCGGCTCTCCAGGTGGGCAAGGATTTCGTGAACCGGCATCGCCGTCACCCTGGCCGCGGCCAGCTCGATGGCCAGTGGAATGAAGTCCAGCCGGTCGCAGATCTGAGCCACGACCTGGATGTTCTCGTCAGTGAGACGGAACCGGGGGTCATGGGACAGCGCCCGGTCGGCAAAGAGGCGCACCGCCTCATCGCGGGTCAGCGGGGGAACCCGCCACGTCAGCTCGCCCGGTACGTTTAGCGGCTCCCGGCTGGTGGCCAGCACGGTCAGGCCCTCACATCCTTTGAGCAGTTCCGCCGCGAGGGTCGCTGTGGGTTCGACAAGGTGCTCGCAGTTATCGAGGACCAGCAAAAGGCGCCGCTGACGTGCGTGGTGCACCAGCGTCTCCGCCATGCGGCGCCCCGGTTGCTCCTTCAGGCCGAGACCGCTGGCCACCGCCTGGGGGACGAGCAGCGGATCAGAGAGTGGTGCAAGCTCGACCAACCAAACGCCATCCGCCTCCTCGCCCACAAGCTGCGCGGCGAGCTCAAGGGCAAGTCTTGTCTTTCCCGCGCCGCCGGGCCCAGTCAACGTAAGCAGCCGGGTCTGGCGATGCATTTCCTGAAGCTCTTTCAGCTGCTCCTCACGGCCGATAAACGGGGTTAGCTGCGCCGGCAGATTGGTAAGCTGCCGCGCGAGAGACAGGATGGGAGGGAACTCCGCCGGACGGTTGAGGTCGACCAGCTGGAAGACCCGCTCGGGCCGCGTCAAATCCTTCAAGCGGTGCAGGCCAAGGTCCCAGAGAGCCGTTCCGACCGGCAACTCGTCAACCAGTAGCTGCTCCGTGGCCTGGGTGAGCAGGACCTGGCCGCCGTGGCAGGTCGCTAGCAGCCGGGCGCAGCGATTCAGCGCAACGCCGTGGTAGCGGCCCTCCCGGAGTTCCGTCTCTCCCGTGTGAATCGCGATGCGGGCCTCAACGTGCATGTCAGCCGGCCACGGCTCGGCATCGAATTCGCGTTGGAGTGCCAGCGCGCAGGCCGCGGCGTCGCCGGCGCGGCGGAAGACCGCGAGCACACTGTCCCCTGCGCGCCCGACGTCCGCTCCCTGATGCCGCCGCAGGCAACCAGCCACGATCCTGTCGTGCCGGGCCATGGACTCGCGCATGCCAGCCGGGGAGGACTCCCACGACCTGGTCGAGGCCACGAGATCCGTGAGCAGGAACGTGAGCGTACCCTCCGGCAGCTCTGCGGTTCCCATAGCAATGTCCCCACGCAGATGATAGATTCAGAGCATGACCCCGCTTGTGGCGCTGAGCCTGCCGAGGACTCTCCGGGACATGGCCAAGAATCTGGATGAGCTGCTCCGGAAGATTGCGAGAAGCGGCGAGGACGTACGGAAAGACTACCCAGCGATCCGCCAGGTCTCGGTCGCGTTTGAGCAGATCGACGCCGTCTTCCAGGCCGCGGCAAAGAAAGGCACGATTACGCCGCAGCAGCAGCAGAGCATTGCGCGCCACCTCCGGGCAAGCGCCGACGCTATCGAAAAGGGCGTTCGGCCGAGCGGTAAGTCGACGAAGGGCTAATCGCCCGGGGCTCGCTAGAGAAGATGCCTCCGAATAACGGCCAGGTTGTCGAAGATGCGGACCCCAAAGGCCACGATGGCGGCGAAATACAGCTCGACGCCGAGCTTGTCGCCCAGGTAGGTCAGCGCGCCCGCGGCCAGTGAGTTGACGAGCAACCCCGAGATGAAGACTTTGTTCTCGAAGTTTCCATTGAGCCAGGCCTTGACCGCCCCGAGCACGGAGTCGAGTGCGGCAAGGATCATGACCGCGGTGTAGCGCGCGTAGCCCGCCGGGATCTGCACCGGGGCATTGAGCCCGATGACGATGCCGACCGTGCCGAAGACGAACACGGCGGCCACCAGCCATAACGCTTCTCGCGATCCGCTGGCGGGGAGCCTCACTTGTGCGCTCGCATCTGCACCGCGGGCGCGTGCGGATTCTCGAGGTTGATGTATTGAATCGGCCCCGAGATGAGATCGATCCGGCTGCTCAGCGCTCGCAGCGCGGCGAGCTTGGGCTCGAGGCTGGCGCGATCGTCGGCGGTGACCATCTGGCCGAAGATGATCGTCCATCCGCGATCGGTTTGCGCGGTGAGCACCTCGCGACGATCCAGCTGGAACGACGTGACGGAGATCTTAAAGGCGGCGGAAAAACCGGCGCGCAGCTGAACCAGCATGGGCAGCAGCTCACTGCCGAGTGCGTGCTGGCCGTCGTTCGCCGGTCCGAAGCCGGGCCGGTTGATGACCGTCAGGCTGCCGGCCTCGGCGGCCGGATCGAGCACCTCACCAAGGTCGTTCAGGTAATAGGTCGTCTCGCCGACCTGGAGAACCGCGGACGGCATCCACTCGGTGACCCTGACCGAGACCCGGTCCGGAAGGGTCAGGTTGACGCTGGCCGACCGCACCCATGGCAGCGCCTGTAGACGCCTGGCGAGATCGGTCTGGTTGAGCAGGAAGATGCTGCGGTCGGCCGGCAGATTCAGTGCGCCCGTGACCTGCGCGGCCGTCAGATGTTTCGTGCCCACCACCTCCACGTGCCGCGGGCGAAAGGCGGGCTGAGCCAGCAGGAAGAGCAGCGCGAAGACCTCGCCACCGAGCACGGCGATCTGCACCGCGGCCCAGATCCACCCGCGCCCCGTCGCCACCGGCCTGGCTGGTGCCGGCGCCGTTCGGCGGCGGCGCTTTTCGATCGTCCCGACGGTCATTTTATCCGCCCGCTTTTCCACGCCGGAGTGGGCTCACATCCGCCCGCTTTTCCACGCCGGAGCGGGCTCATTCGGTTGCTCCGGGCTGCAAGAGCCGGCTATCGATCGCGGTCTGCGAGCGCTGCTTGTCGTTGAAGCGTTCGATCGCGAGGTCCACGAGCCGCCCGATCAATTTTGGATACGACAGTCCCGATGCCTCCCAGAGCTTCGGGTACATGCTGATGCGGGTGAAGCCCGGGATCGTGTTCAGCTCGTTCACCAGCACACGGCCGGTCTTGCGCTCCATGAAGAAGTCCACGCGCGCCATTCCCGCCGCGTCGACGGCCTGGAAGGCTCGCAACGCCATCGCGCGAACGTTCTCGGCAACGTCGCCCTCGATCGCCGCCGGGATCACCAGTCGCGATCCCTCGTCCAGGTATTTCGCGTCGTAGTCATAGAACTCGTGGGCCGGGACGATTTCGCCGACGACGGAGGCCTGCGGCTCATCATTGCCGAGGACGCTGACCTCCAACTCACGCGCATCGACCGCCCGCTCGACCAGCAACTTACGATCGAAGCTGGCGGCGAGTTGCAGACCGGCGAGGAGCTCGGCGCGGTCGTGGGCCTTCGTCGTGCCCACGCTCGACCCGGAGTTCGCGAACTTCGAGAAGCACGGATAGCCCAAGCGCTCCTCGACCAGGGCGATGAAGGCGTTCGGGTCCTGCTCGTACTGCCGTCGGGTGATGGGAAGATAGTCGACGATCGGCAGGCCGACGGCGGCGAAGGCGCGCTTCATGTAGATCTTGTCGAGCCCGAGCGCCGAACCGAGCACACCGGCGCCCACGTACGGGATGTTGGCCAGCTCCAGCACGCCCTGGATGGTCCCGTCCTCGCCGTTCAGCCCGTGAAACACCGGGAAGACCGCGTCGAGCGCCGGCAGGGTGGGTGGCGCCCCAGCCCCGTCTCGCGCGGGCACGAGGGATCGTTGTGTCGGGTCCGGCGGAAGGTAGACGTACTTGCTGGCGGCGTCCTCGCTCACGAGGCGCTTGAGCGACCCACCCACCAGCCAGCGCCCGTTCTTGTCGATGTAGACCGGTACCGCCTCGAACCGTTGCGGATCCATCGCGGCGATGATCGACCGGGCGGACAGGATGGAGACCTCGTGCTCGGTCGACCGTCCACCGAAGAGGACCCCGATCCGCAGCCGGCTCATCGGCTCGGTGTCCGGCCGATGACGCGGACCTCCGGTTCGAGCTCGATGCCGAACCGTTCGAAGACGCGATTCCGCATCTCGGCCATTAAGGCTAGCACGTCATCCGCGCTGGCTCCCCCCAGGTTGACGATGAAGTTCGCGTGCTTTTCTGAGATCTGCGCGCCGCCGACGCGACGCCCCTTGAGACCGCAGGCATCGATGAGGCGGCCGGCGGCGTCGCCTGGCGGATTCTTGAAGGTGCTCCCCAGGCTACGCTTCTCGATCGGCTGCGACTGGCGTCGGTGCTCTTGCACCTCCTTGATTCGCTCGCGGATGCGCGACGGATCGCCCTCCCCGGTCTCGAACGTCGCCGAACGGACGGTCCATCCCGGCTTCTCCGATTTCAAGATCGAGTCGCGATAGGCGAAGCGGCAGTCGGCCGCCGAGAGCGTGTGCAGCCGGCCCTCCGGATCGATGACATCGGTGCTGATGAGTCCATCTTTCAATTCGCGTCCGAAGGCGCCCGCGTTCCCCACCACCGATCCGCCGACGGTGCCCGGGACACCCGCGCCGAACTCGAGGCCGGTCCGTCCGGCCTTCGCGGTTTCCGAGGCCAGCTTCGGCATCAGGTACCCGGCGGATGCCGTAACCCGGCTTCCCTCGAACGTCAGGCGCGACGTGCCGAGCTTGATCGTCAATCCCGGCAGCTCGTCGGCGGCGAAGAGCGTGTTGGTGGCCGCCCCGATCACCAGGTAGGGCACGCGCTCTTTGGTCAGACCGCCGATCAAGTCGGGAAGCGTGGCATCGTCGTCGAGCCCCAGGAAATAGCGGGCGCGGCCGCCGATTCCATACCAGCTGTGCGGGCTGAGCGGCTCGTGCTCGCGCACGCCCGGGACCGCCGCCAACCAGGCGTCAGGCAACCGGTGAGCGCTCCAGCACCTCGGCGGTTTTCGCGATGACCTCGTCGAAACCGCGCACCGACATATAGACGATGACGTCCCCGGGGCGCGCGGCCGACGCCAGCTTGTAGGCGGCCGAGCGGGCCGAATCCGCCGTGGCGACTTCGTCGACCCCCCGGATCACCCTGGCCAGGTCTTGCGAGCTAACGGTGTGCGCGAGGTGGCGCTCGCGGGCGGGCTCGATCGGTCCGATCACGACAAGGGCGCACCCCTGGAAGGCGTCGGCGTAGGCGTCCAACAGGCTCCTGGTGCGTGAGTAGGTATGCGGCACGAAGCAAGCCAGCACCCGTCCTGGGTGAAAGCGCTCCTGCGCCGCCTTCAGGGTAGCGCGCACCTTCGCGGGGTTGTGCGCATAGTCATCGACCAGCGTGACGCCCCGCACCTGGCCGCGGACTTCGAAGCGGCGGCTGACGCCCTGGAACTTTCCGATCGCCTCCACCGCCGCGGCGACGGGCACGCCGATCCGGACGGCAGCGGCGAGGGCGGCCAGCGCGTTCGCTGCGTTGTGCTCTCCCGGCAGCCTGGTGGTGACGACGGCCACGACCTTTGCCTGGTGCCAGGCGGTGAAGCGCATCCCCTCCCCTTCGATCTGCACATCGCGGCCATGCCAGTCGGCCCCACCCCGGAGACCGTAGGTCTCGACGTTGGCGCGCGTCCGGCTGAGCAGCCGGCGAACAGTCGGATCGTCCGAGTTGGCGATCAGCCGGTCCTCCGGTCCGAGATATTCGAGCAGCTGGCGAAAGATCGCTTCGTAGGACCCCGGATCCGGGAAGACGTCGGGGTGGTCCCAATCGATGTTGGTGAGGACCGCCAGCTGGGGGGCGAAGTGCAGGAACTTGGGGCGCGGATCGAAGACCGCCGAGGTGTACTCGTCGCCCTCGAAAACGAACTCCCGCCCGCTGCCCCAGGCCGCCGCCGAGCCGAGGTCGCGGGCAGTCATGCCGAGGCGGAACCCGGGATTGCGCCCCGCGCTGCGAAGAATCCAGGCGATCAGACTCGCCGTGGTCGTCTTCCCGGCCGAGCCCGCCACCACGATGCGAAAACGGTCAGCAGTCAGCTCGCCCCAGTACTCGGCCTCGCTGATGAGGCGGATCTGGTGCCGCTTGGCCGCCTCGGTTTCCGGATTGCCGTCGCGCACCTGGTTGCCCTGGACGACGAGATCCGGCTTCCCCCAGCGCGTGATATTGGCGGCAGCATGCCCATCGACCCACTTGATCCCGGCTTGCGTAAGGATGTCGGTTGTCGGCGGATAGGCATCTTCGTCGGACCCGGTGACCTCGTTACCGAGCTGTTTGGCGACGAGCGCCAGCCCCGAGACCGCGTAGCCGCAGATGCCGATGAAATGGATCCGCATCAGTGGTGCCGCGCCACCTCTTCGAGGAGCCTGACAACCTCTTCGGCGGCGTACGGCCGCCCCAATCCTCGCATGGCCTCGACCATCTTGCGATATCGGGCCGGATCGTCGATGAGGGAGGTGACCACCCCGCGGAGACGCTCTTCCGCCTCTTCGTCGGGAATCACGATCGCCGCGCCCGCCGACTCGTAGGGTTTGACGTTCATTCGCTGGTGGCCCCCGGCGTACGGATAGGGGATCAGGATCATCGGAACGCCGATCGCGCTCACCTCGCTCAGGGTGCTGGCGCCGGCCCGGCTGATGACGAGGTCCGCGCCTCGGATCCGGTCGGCCAGGTCGTTGGCAAAGGCGAAGGGCTCGTAGCGTCCCGCAAGCGGCGGGGGCAGCTTGGCCTTGACCGCCTGCATGGCACCGATCTCGCGTGCGCCCGTCTGGTGCGCGATCCGCAGGTCAGGGCGATCCAGCAGCCAGGGGACCGCGTCCGCGACCGCCTGGTTGAGCCGATGGGCACCCTGGCTGCCACCCAACACAAGGAGGGTCTGCGGCTGGTGCGGGAAATTCTCTTTGCGACGCCAGAATTCCGTCCGGACCGGCGTGCCGGTGACGACCGTCTTGGCCGCGGGGAGGAAGCGCGAGGATTCCGGATAGGCAGTGGCGACCTTCCCGGCGAAACGGGCGAGCGCCCGCGTGGCGCGCCCGGGCATCAGGTTTTGTTCCTGGAGGACGATCGGGACGCGGGCCAGGCCGGCCGCCATGATGAGCGGGACACTGACGTACCCGCCGGTGCCGAGCACGACGTCGGGCTTGAACCGGTCGAGGAGCCGCCAGGATTGCCAGAGCGCGGCCCCCAGCACCGGCGGCAGTTTCCAGTTACGCCATACCTGCTCAGTGTAGAGCGGCGCGGCCGGGATGGCCGTAAAGGGCATGCCATAACTCGCGACCGTTTTCGCTTCGATCCCCTCGCGGCGCCCCGCGAACAGGATGGTGGCGTCAGGATCTTTCCGCGACAGCGCCTGCGCGACGGCGATCGCCGGGAACAAGTGTCCGCCCGTGCCGCCGCCCGAGATCAATACTCGCATGCCGTATCCATCCCACCTTCTCGCTCTGGGTCGAAACGTTCATCAGTATGCCGACCGCCAGCAGGGTGATCGCGAGCGAGGAGCCCCCGTAGCTGATGAAGGGTAACGGAATCCCGGTCGTGGGCAAGGTCACCGTGACGGCCGCGATGTTGATCAGCGCCTGGAAGGCGATCCAGGTGGTCACCCCACAGGCGAGTAAGGAGCCGAAGGCATCCGGAGCCTTGAGCGCCACGCGGTAGCCGCGATAGGTGAAGAGCCCGAACAGCGCGAGCACGATCGTGGTCCCGATCAGGCCGGTCTCCTCGCCCACGATGGCGAAGATGAAGTCGGTGTGCGCGAACGGCAGCCATTGATATTTCTGAATGCTGTGCCCGAGCCCGAGCCCGGTCACGCCCCCGGAGCCGAGCGCGACCACCGACTGGATCGCCTGAAAGCCGGTGTTGAGCGGATCGGACCAGGGGTCAACAAAGGCCAGGATGCGATGCAGCCGGTAAGGCTCCATGCGAATGAAGACATAGAGGCAGAGGCCAACGATCAGCAGCAGCAAGAGGACGTGACGCTTTTTCCCGCCCGCGACCAGGAACTGGGAGAGCAGGATGCCGGCGACGATCATGGTGGTGCCCAGGTCTCGTTCGAGAATGACGAGCAGGGTCACGAGTGCCAGCAGCGCGAGGAAGGGGACGACGCCGTCTTCGAGCGACCCGATCCGCTCCCGATGGCGCTCCAACCAGAGGGCCATGAAGACGATGCTGGCGACCTTCGCCAGCTCCGCCGGCTGCATCTGCATCGGCCCCAACCGCAGCCAGCGCCGGGCGCCGTTGACCTCGATCCCGAAATGCGGCAGCAGCACGACCACCATCAGGACGACGGTCACGCCCGCCAGCGGCCAGGCGAGCGGTCGCAGCCGGTGGTAGTCGATGTGGGCCGCAGCCCACAGCAGAATGACGCCCAGTGCGAGCCAGAGCAGCTGCCGCTCGAAGTAGTACGCCGCGTTGTGGAACCAGAGCCAACCCTGTACCTCGGAGGCGGAGAAGACCATCACCAGCCCGAAGGCCGTCAGTGCCAGGACGGTGAGCACGAGCGTGCGGTCACCGCGACGCCAGAGACGGGTGGAGGCCAGCGTCCGGCGCGCGGCCGGCAGCTCGAGCGCGGCCCGCGCCCTCACCGGCTCAGCTCCGCGAGCACGGTCGCCTTGAAGCGCCGCCCCCGGTCCTCGTAGTCGCGGAACATGTCGTAGCTGGTGAAGGCTGGTGACAGCAGGACCACCGACCCGCGCGGCGCCAGCGCGGCGGCCTTGCGCACCGCATCGGCCAGGTCCTCCGCGCGTTCGACCTTTTTCAGGCCGGCGTCACGCGCCCGGCGGGCCAGCTCCTCGCCCGTCTCCCCCATCGTCACCAGCGCGGCGACCCGGCCCGCGATCGCTCGGGCCAGCGGCTCGATCTCGATCCCTTTGTTGCGGCCACCGGCGATCAGGATGATGGGCTCGCTGAAGGCCGCGAGTGCCTTGTAGGTCGAGTCCGGGTTGGTCGCCTTCGAGTCGTTGTACCAGCGGACGCCATTGAAGGTGCCGATCGGCTCCAGCCGATGCTCGACGGCTTTAAACTGCCGCACGGCATCGGCCACCGGCTCAGGCGCGATGCCGGCCGCGTCGCCGGCGGCGACAGCGGCCATCACATTACTGAGGTTGTGGTCGCCGGGGAGCGGGACCTCGGCGGCCGGCAGCACCCGGCGCTTGACTCCCGCATGCGCGATGGTGACCCAGCCATCCACCAGGGTGACGCCCCGGTCAACGGGTTGATGAAGACCGAACGCCAGCACCTGGCCCCTCGTCTGTGTCCGCATTCCGGCACAGGCTGGGTCATCGACGTTGAGCACCGCGTGGTCCTCAGGCTCCATGAAGGCAATCGCGCGTGCCTTGATCTCGACGTAGCGCGCGAACGACTTGTGGCGGTCGAGGTGATCGGGCGTCACGTTCAGCACCACGCCAATGTGCAACCGCGGCGTCGTGATCGACTCCAGCTGAAAGCTGCTCAGCTCCAGCACAACCCAATCGTCCGGGCGGAGCTGGTCGATGCGGTCGAGTACGGGCTCGCCGATGTTGCCGCCCCGCATCACCCGCAGCCCGCCGGCACGGAGGACCTCCGCGGTGAGCGCCGTGGTGGTCGTCTTGCCGTTGGTACCCGTGATCCCGACGATGCGGGCGGGACATGAGCCGAAGAAGAGGTCGATCTCGCTGGTCACTTCAATGCCGCGCCGGCGGGCGGTCTCGACCAGGGGCTCATCCCACGGCACACCGGGGCTCACCACCAGGAGGTCGGTGCCGTTGAGGTCCTCCGCGCCGTAACCGCCGAGGCGGGCCTGGATCCCTGCCCGCTCGAGCTCTGCGCGCAGCTCCGGGGTGTCGGCGCGATCGACCACCCGTACCGACCCTCCGCGACCGGTGATAAAGGTTGCGGCCGCCCGTCCGCTGCGGCCGTAGCCAAGGACCAGCGCGTGCCGACCCTTCACGCCGAAGCCCCGGGCCGCGCCAGCGCCAGCGCGAGCACGGCGGCGACCAGCGACCCGGTCCAGAACCAGACGGCGATCGGCATCTCGCGCCAGCCCGAGACGATGAAATGGTTGTGCAGCGGCGACATCTTGATGATTCGCTTGCCGGTCATCTTGAAGCTCGCGACCTGCGCGATCACGGAGACGGTCTCGACGACGAAGACGAGGGCCAGCAGCGGCAGATACCAGAGGAAGCCGGTGGCGATCGCCGCCGCGACCATGGCCGTCCCCAGCGCCAGGCTCCCCGTGTCACCCATGAAGACGCGCGCGGGAAACAAGTTGTAGAACAGGAAACCGGTAAGGACGCCCGCCAGGATGGCCGGCATCAGACCCGCACTGGGTCGATGTTGCAGGACGGCGATGATCGCCAGCGCGCCGAAGGTGATGGCGCCCGCTCCCGCGGCCAGGCCATCGCTGCCATCCGTCAGGTTGAAGGCGTTGGAGCCGGCGGCCACCGCCACCGCCGTGACGACGACGATGATCCAGCCGCTGATCGGGTGGCGTCCATCGAAGGGGACGAGCTGGCTGGTCAGCCCCCAGCGCAGCGCGAGATAGCCGAGCAGCGCGCCCGTCGCCAGCTGGATCACGATCTTCTGCCGGGCCTTCAGCCCGAGGTTGCGCCCGCCGCGGATGGCGGCAAAGTCATCGATGAAGCCGAGGGCCGCGCCCAACACCAGCGCGGTCAGCACGAAGCCACCGGCCACCGAACGGTCGGCAACCAGATAGAGGACGAGCGCCACCAGCACGAACACCAGGCCGCCCGCGGTCGGCGTGCCGGCCTTGCCGTGGTGGGCGGCCGGGCCTTCTTCGCGGATTTGCTGGCCCATCCGTGCCCGGGCCAACTGGCCGATCGCCGCTGGGAAAACGAGGGCGCTCACGACGAGGGCCGCGACAAAGACGATCAGTGGCCTCATGGCGCCTCACGAATTTGCTCGACGACGCGCTCCAGACGCATGCCACGGGAGCCCTTGACGAGCACCTGCGTTTGCGCGGTCAGCAGGGGGGTCAATGATGCCACCGCCTGCTCGGCGCTCTCGACGACGAAGGCACGATCCGTTGGCAAGCCGGCTCGGCGCGCGGCCTGCACCACGCGGGGGGCATATTCCCCGACCGCGATCAGGACGTCGGCGGTCTTGCCGGCAAGCGAACCAATTTCCTCGTGGGCCCGTTCCGCATGGTCGCCCAACTCCAGCATGTCCCCCAGCACCGCCACTTTCAGGCAGCCCTTGGGCGCGAGGCTCAGTACCTCGAGCGCCGCGAGCATCGATCCGGGGCTGGCGTTGTAGGAGTCGTCGATCACGGTGGCGCCGTTGCGTCCGGACACAATGTTCATCCGCCGCGCCGGTGGCGCGAAGCCGTGCAGCGCCGACGCGATGGCCGGCGCATCGAAATCGAATTCCAGCGCGACGGCGGCGGCGGCGAGCGCATTCGAGATGCTGTGGTGGCCGGGCAGGCGGAGATAGACCTCCACTTTGCCGCGCGGCGTGAGCAGCATGAACGTGCTGCCCTCGAGGCCGTGGAGCCGGATCTTCTCGGCGCGGACGGCGGCGTCGTTCGACATGCCGAAGAGCGTGAAGCGGCGCGCGACCGCCGACATAGCGCGAACCCGCAGGTCGTCGGCGTTGAGGACCGCCAGGCCGCCGGGAGCGAGTCCTTCGACAAGCTCCCGCTTGGCCGCCGCCACACCCTCGATCGAACCCAGGAAACCAACGTGCGCCAGGCCGACGTTGAGGACAACGCCGATCGTCGGCGGAGCCACGCGGGTCAACTCGCGGATCTCGCCGGCCCGCGACATCGCGTACTCGACCACCAGCGCTCGGTCGCGCGGATCCATCTGGAAGATCGTCATCGGGATGCCGGTATAGGTATTCAGGTTGCCCTCGCTCTTGTGCACCCGGAGCCGTCGCCCGAGCAGATGCGCGATCAGGTCTTTGGTCGTCGTCTTGCCGGCACTGCCGGTGATGGCGACGATCGGGTGTGGCTGGCGGGCGAGCCGGTCGGCCGTGATGTCGAAGAGCGATTGCCGGGTGTCCTCCACCTGGATCACCGCCGCGCTTTCCACACCCTGCGGTGGCCGCTCGCAGAGGATCCCGGCCGCACCACGTTCGATCGCTTGTGGGATGAAGACGTGTCCGTCGTGCTGCTCGCCGCGCAAGGCAACGAACAGGCCGCCCGGTTTCACCTCCCTCGAATCGACAAAGAGCTGGGTGAAGGTGACATCGTGCGGACCGCTGAGCAGCCGGCCGCGTGTCGCGTTCACCACGTCCTTCACAGACATGCCCACAGCATCACTATTCTCGCTGTCGCCTCCACCGCCGCCTCACGGGGCGATCTGCCACTGGGTGATCAGCGCGCTGGCGACGGTTTTCCAGATGGGGGCGGCGACGTACGCACCCTCGAAGAGAACCTTCGGCTTGCGGGTGATCACCAGCATGATGAACTGCGGGTGATCGACGGGCACGAAGCCGACGAAGGAGCCGATGGTCGCGTCCGCAAGATATTTCCCGTTTTCCGGGATGCTCGCGGTGCCGGTCTTGCCGGCGATCCGGTTCTTGAAGCCGTCGATCCGCGCGGCAAAACCGGAGCCCTTCTCGACAACGCCGACCATCATCTGCTGCATCTCCTGCGCGGTCTTCGCGCTGATGACCTGGCGGACGATGCGCGGCTGAACCGGGTGGCGCGTTCCGTTCGCGTCGATCACCTGGTCCACGACGTGCGGCCAGACGAGGTTGCCGCCGGTGGCGACCACGTTGACGGCGGCCAGCATCTCGATGGGCGTGGTGTCGACCCCCTGGCCGAAGGAGGCGGTCGCGAGCTCGACTGGCTTCCACTTTGCGAGATCACGAAGCGGCTCGGCCGTCTCCGCCGCGACGTCAACGCCGGTGGGGGCGCCGATGCCGAAGCGTTGCATGTACTGGTAGAAGGGGGCGGCCCCCTCCATCTGCTGGGCCTTGATGGCGCCGACGTTGAGCGAGTTTTGGAGGACCTGAGTCATTGTGACATTCCCGTGGGCCCGGTTGTCCCAGTTGCGGATCGCGACTCCGCCCACCACCGCGACGCCGGTCTCGTTGAACCGCGTGTCGGGGGTGATGGCGTGATCATCGAGCGCGCCTGACAATGTCACGACCTTCATCACCGACCCCGGCTCATAAAGATTCGAAACGATCGGGTCGATGAACTGCGCGGTGGGCGTCGTCGCAAACTGGTTCGCGTTGTAGCTGGGCACATCGGCCCAGGCGACGATGCGACCGGTGGCCGGCTCCATGATGATCAGCGAGCCGCTTTCGGCCTGATATTTCTGTACGCCGTCGGCCAGCGCTCGCTCGGCGACCACCTGGATCGTGCTGTCGAGCGATAACTGTAACGTCATGCCGTTCACCGGCTCGCGGCGCTGGCGATCGCTCAGGACGATCGGCCGGTTCGCCAGGTCGCGCACCGTCGCCTCGAATCCCGCCTGGCCGGCGAGGGTCTTGTCGTAATAGCCCTCGATGCCGTAGTTGCCGGTTCCCGCGTCGTTGGCGAAACCCAGCAGGTTGGCGGCGAGGCTTGTCCCGGCGACGCCGCCGTCGACATAGGACCGCTGGGTCTCGGCGACCTTCCCGATTCCGGGGAGGCGCATCGCGTCAAGCTGCCGGGCGACCGAGGCCTGAACGCGCCGCGCCAGGTAGACGAACTGCCGCGCCGAGGCGAGCCTGACCTCGATATCGGCAGGGGTGAGCTGGAGCACCGGTGCCAGCTTGGCGGCGATACCGTTGCGCTCGGCGCCCGTGATCTGGTCCGGCGACGCGAAGATCGAATAGACCGGCGTGTTGGTCACCAGCAGGGCACCGTTCCGGTCGAGGATGTTGCCCCGCGCGGCGGCCAGGGTGATCGTGTCGTCGTGGTAGGTGGCTGCCAGTCGAGCCATGTCCGAGTGGCGCAAGACCTGCCAGTACGCGAGCCGGCCCAGCAGGACCAGATAGGCGCAGAGCACCAGCGCCATCAATGTAAGGATGCGGCTCCGCGGCTCGAGTTCCTGGGGGCCCCTCACGATCGCCGTCCGGTTAGTGCGCTGGTTCGGAAGTCAGCGGGCGGCCGATCACCGCACCCAACACGGCCAGCACGCCGTCCCAAACGCCGGGACGCCCCGAGTTCGCCGGACGCGGGCCGAGCGCGATCGGCGAGCCGGTCCCGTGAACGTATTGCCAGCGGCTCGGATGGGAGAGGCCGAGTTGCTGCGCCGCGGTAGCGACGCGGTTGGCGGCGCGGTCGCCGGCGAGCTGGGCCAGGAGCTGGTCGTGCTCGCCGCTGAGGCGCGCCTGTTCCTGCTTCAGCGTCGCGATTTGGTAGCTCGCCTGGGTGGCGGCGGCCGACTGCGCCACCAGCAGCAGGGCGGCCGCGATCAGTGACACCGCGCCGACCAGGGGCGAGATGGAAGGCCGGCCGCGACTCCGGCGCGCGCGCGAAGGGGGAAACGCGCGCGCCGGAGGGGTCGGATCGGGCCGGCGGGGCCGCAATACTAGTAGATGCCCAGGAGGGAGGGATTCCACCATGCGGCCGCTCAGGTATTGACTTGTGGAATGACATGGACGGGGTTCATAGTTTCTCCGCGATTCGTAATTTCGCCGACCGGGCGCGGGGATTTTCCTGCACCTCGGCTTCCGAAGGAGTGATGGGCTTGCGTGTTATGACGCGCACCGAACGACGGTGCCCGCAGATACAAACGGGCGCTTGGGGCGGACAAATACAGTCTGTTGCTTCGACGTTGAATAGGTTCTTTGCAATCTTGTCCTCGAGGGAGTGGAAAGAGACGACCCCTACGCGCCCACCGCTTGCAAGCACTTCAATGGCTGCCTTCAACCCTTTTTCGACCGCGTCCAGCTCGCGGTTGACCGCGATCCGGAATGCCATGAAGGTGCGGGTCGCGACGTGAATGTCGCGTGGCCAGGCACCGCGTGGGATGGCCCCGGCCACCACGTCGACCAGGTCCTTCGTCGTCTTGAACGGCACCTGGCGCCGCCGCTCCACGATTCGTTGCGCGATCCGGGATCCCCACCGCTCCTGGCCGTAGTCCCGCAGGATGCGCCGTAGGTCACTTTCCGACTCGCGGTTGAGCAGGTCGGCGGCGGTCCACGATTCGCTACGGTCCAATCGCATGTCGAGCGGTCCGTCTGACTGAAAGCTGAAACCCCGCTCCGGGTCGTCCAGCTGGAGTGAGGAAAGACCGAGGTCGAAGATGATCCCGTTTGGTGGGCGGCCGATCCGCTCGGCCGCCCGGTCGAGCTGCGCGAAGTTGGTGTGCTCCAGCATCACCGTGACGTCCGGAGGCACCGCTTCCCGGGCGAACCGCTCGAGGGCGGAGGCGTCGCGATCGATGCCGAGCAGCACGCCGCCCGGCCGCAGGCGCCCGATCAGCGCCCGCGCATATCCCCCACCCCCTAGCGTGGCGTCGACAAACGCCTGCCCGGGGGCTGGTTGAAGGCTCGTTATGACTTCTTGTAAAAGTACGGGTCGATGTCCGGACATCCCGGACGGTGGCTCGAGTCGAGGGCGGCCGCGTCGGTCACGTGCGCTGGGCACGTCGCCCCTCGGCCACCTGGTCCTGAATGCGCGTGTATTCCTCTGGTGTCGCTTCGCCGATGTGGCGCCACCCCTCGTCGTTCCAGATCTCGATCAAGTTGTTGACGCCAACGATCCAGGCAATGCCCGTGATGCCGGCGTACTGCCGCTGATCGGCGGACAGGACGATGCGTCCCTGGGCGTCGAATTCGCACTCGCGGGCGGCGCCGAACATCATGCGGGCGAGGCGCCGCTCCTCCGCCGGCGTCGCCGAGCCCAGCCGCAAGCCCTGCTCCTGCGCCCATTCCTGGGGCGGATAGACCTGCAGACAACCCTCGGCGCCCTTGGAGATGACGGTCCCACCTGGGAGTTGCTCCCGAAAACGGGCGGGAATCGCGACCCGACCCTTGGTGTCCACCGAGTGTCGGTAGGTGCCGAGGAACATCAGGAATCGTCACCGGCTGTCTCACTCTCCCCACTTTTCCCCACTTTGTGCCACCAGCACGCCGAACGCTACCACCGCGACAGGTGCCTGTCAACAAATTGGGACTAAATCTTGTGGGCTTGTGGGCGCACAGAAAAACAGGCCCTACATGTTGTGTCGTGGGATCGGTGCCCTAGGCCGGCGGAGGCGGGGCGACTGGCCCGGGCACGGCGCGCCGACGCCAATTTGCACCGTTCGCTCCGTCTGCCCCGCCCTGACGACGAGCGACACACAAGATGCCTGCGGTACCGAGTAGCCGCCAGGATATACCAGCCAGTCATCGCTCAGGACCCAGCGGCTCGAGGACGGCATTCTTTGCGTGGGTCCGCAGCCTGGAACGCGCAGGTGGCTCGTTGGTTTCGAGGGGCTGCCCCAGCCGACCGCAAGACGACCGCGCCACGCCTCAGGCACCACGAGGTCGAAGGATGCCGCGCGGCGGATGAGCAACGCATCCTTTGCGAACAGCTTTTCGTTCGGGTTGGAGTCTCCAGATGGACTTGCTTGCAGAGCTCGGCCGGTCGGGAGGGCGACGCTATCGAGAATGATGGACGACCCTGATGGAGGTGTCGGCTCGGAGGCGATCACGTCCTGGCAGCCAAGCACCGAAACACTATCTGTTGGTGTGGGAGATACCGTCGACGTGGACACACAGCCCGCGGCGGTCATGGCCAGCACGCTGAGAGCCAACGAGGCGAGACGCGCAAACACCCGCGGGGCGACGGCCATCGGCACAAGGATAAGACCGTGTGTCCTCCGGTAAGCCGCCGTTACGGCGTGAGCTGCATCGTCCAAGTCCCGCCGCCGTCCGAGGTCTTGATCAGCGTGATGCCGCCCGGCTCGCTGCCCAGCGCCCATCCAATCTCGGTCGTGACGAACTGGAAGCCCATGACACCCTGCGTCGATGGGATCGGCCCGACAGTCGACCAGTGCTGCCCGCCGTCCGAGGTGTAGAGGAGGCTATTGTTGGCTTTTAGGTTGACCGTCCAGCCGCGGCTCTTGTCGATGAAGAACACCTCGTACGCTTGCGCCGGCAGCGATGGCCCGGGCCGCCAGGAACCCCCTCCGTCGGTGGTCGAATAGACCACGCTCTCCGGCAGGCCACCCGACGAATAGGAGGTCAGCACGAAGACCCCGTTTCGAGCGTCGGAAAATCGCAGGCTGGTCATTTCGCACATGCAGGTTGCCCCCCATCCGGCCGGTGACGCGAGGGCGACGTTGCGCCAGCTTCGTCCCCCGTCATGCGTGACGTAGAAGAATGGACCACCCCCGGCACTGCAGGCACCCGGCAGCCAGCCCGTCGAGCTGTTCAGAAAGACCGGCACGCCCTTGCTGCAGGCGAGCGGAAGGTGGCCGGCGCTGCCACTGGTATCGGCCTCGGAGAGCTTGGTCCACGTTGTTCCACCATCGACCGTGCCGTAGAAGGCGACGCCCTGGGAACCCGCGGCACCGCCCAGGTTCATGAAGAGCCATCCGTGGCTACGGTCGACAAAGGAGAGGGAGGCCGGCCACCCCTGGTCCGCGGCGACTACACCAGCGTTGTGCCAGCTCTGACCGCCATCCGTGGTCCGGTAGACGTGCACACTGAAGTCGTTCGAGTCCGAGCCTGGCTGGAGGGACGACGCGACCCAGGCGTTGTTGCCATCGAGAAAGAAGGTGGTCCAGTTGCCGGGTGGCGCGCCACGCGGGCCGGCGTCATCCCAGTGGGACCCGCCGTCCACCGTCCGAAGAATCCGGTCGGTGCCTGAGCCGGCCGCCCAACCCGTGCTGGCGTTGATCATCCGCAGCGACACGGGCGGCAGCAGCGGATACGGCGCACCGCTTCTTGTCGGCGTCGGATAGGGAGTTGGCTTGGTGATCGGCGACGCGAACGGGGTAGCCGTCGGCGCAACGCCCACCGACTGGCGAGCGCGTTGGACGACGATCCCCAGCCCGATGGCGAGCACGAGGACGGCGGCCGCCGCGACGACCTGGAGCGCCCAGCCGGTTTTCTGTCGGGATGCGTCGCCGATGATGCGCGCGTCCATGCCCGCGGGCGGCGGCGTGCTGGCTCCTCGATGCAGATAGGCCTTGAGGCGCGGATCAAACTCGTCTGGCTTACCCATAGTTGAGCTCCTTTCGAAGGCTGGCCAGCGCTCGGGCAAGGTGGCTACGGGCGGTCCCCGGCTGGCATCCGATCAGCGCGGCGCATTCGTCGAGCGAGTAGCCGTATTCGTAGTGGAGCGTCACCACGGCGCGCTGTTGGTGGGTGAGGCGGCGATAGGATCGATCGAGGTCCAGATCGGGTTCATCGAGTTGCTGCGAAGGGACCGTGTGGCTGTCGGCGAGCCAGAGTCGGGGAAGCAAACGCCTGCGCGTCCGAATCGCGCGGCGTACGCAGATCTGGCGCAGCCAGGCGCTCCGCTTCGATGGATCGCGCAGCGCGTCCCAGGACCGCCAGGCCAGTTCCATCGTCTCCTGTACGGCATCCTCGGCTTCCTGCGCGTCCCGCAGGATGGAATAGGCAATGGCGAAAAGCCGGCCGCTCTCTGCATGGACGGCGGCTTCAAACCCTGGCGCAAGGCGCACCGGCTGCTCGTCAGCCATGATCACGAAACCCTAGAGCCGGCATCAGGACGTTTGGTTTACGTCCGGTGCAACGAAGTCGTTACGAAGAGTGAGTCCGCCGGTAAGCCGAGTTCTGTTCCCCGCTTCAGCCGGCAAAGCCGGCGCGCCGTAGGGCGGCAGTCATCCGTCTCGGTCGCCGGTTACCCGGCGACTCTAGCGACCTTACCCGAGGACCGGCCGAGCCAGCCGTATCGTCCTCCTATTCGGTCTTGCTCCGGGTGGGGTTTACCGAGCCAGCCGGTCTCCCGGCTGCTGGTGGGCTCTTACCCGCACCTTTTCACCTTCGCCGCCGCTCGCGCGACGGCTGTGTATTTTCTGTGGCACTCTCCTTCGGGTCACCCCGACCGGGCGTTACCCGGCACCCTGCTCTGTGGAGCTCGGACTTTCCTCGACGGGACGATCCCGGCGCGACTGCCTGGCGGACTCACCGGAAATGTTATACCCAGCCGTTTTCGGAATCAGCAGCGGCGTCAGCCCGGCGGCGAGCAGCAGGAACCCCGCGGCCACGCCGATCGCCAGCGTGAGCCCGACATGGATCAGGGGACCCGACATCGCCGACCCAAGTGGCGTCCCGGCAAAGTTCAGCGACATCGAGACGGCGAAGGCTCGCCCGTACCAGGCGGGATCGGTGCGACGCTGCCGCATCGAAAACAATGCGATGTCGGCGGGACCGTTGGCCAGCCCCAGGAACGTCATAGTGGCGGCCGCCACAAGGACATTGCCCGTTAATGCGAGGACGCCCATGCCGAGCCCGCTCGCGAGGGTGGCGACGCCGAGCATGAAGCGTTCTCGGCCCTCGCTACTGTAGCGGCCGAAAAAGAAGACAGAGACAGCCGATCCAAGCCCAAGCAACGCCCACAGCTCGCCGACGAGCGCCGCGTCGCCCTGCACCCGCTCAAAGATCATGACGGGCAGCGCCACGATCAAGATGCCAAAGCCGACATTGATCAGTGACACCACGATGGCCAAACCGCGCAACGATGCGTTTCGGACCACAACGTAGAGCAGCCCATCGCGCGCGTCGGCCAGCACCGAGGTTGTCCCTCCGCGGGTCAGCGGTTCCGCAAGCCCGGATAGCGAAAGCGCAGCAGCGATGTAGAACGCGGCCGCGGTGAGCAAGGCGACCCGTGGTCCGAATCCGGCGGTGAGCCCGCCGGCCAGCGCCGGACCCGCGGCGCCGGTCACCGCGTAGGCCATGCTGTCCAGCGCGTTCGCGCGATCCCAGAGCCGGTTGGGGACGATCAGCGGCAGCAACGAGCGCGCCCCGCTAGTGCTGAGCGGGTACGTGAGGGCGGCGACCGCGACGATCGGCAGGAGCACCACGGGGGTCAGCCGTCCGGCCGCGTCGAGGCCGGCAATCAGGAAGAGGCCGAGCGCGCCGATGGTGTAGTCGAGGATGATCAGCCGCACCCGGCCATGCCGATCGAGCAGGGCGCCGGCAATCGGGCTGACGGCAATCCCTGGTGCGATGGCGAGGAAGACGGTCAGGCCGGCCAGCGTCGGGGAGTGGAAGCGCTGGAGGACGAAGAGTACGAGCGCCAACTGCATCATCGCGTTGGCCGTCCGCGCGAGGACGACACTACTCGCCAACCTGGGGAAGGTCGGGATTCGAAAGAGCTCGGGATAGGTCGTGCGCGTGTCGGATGGCACGACTGTCTAGCTTACGGACTAGGACGTTGTTCCAGCCAGAACCTTTTCCATTGTCTTGAAGGAGACTTTCGCGTAGTTCTTCAAACCTTCGGCGCCCATGCGGCTGACCAGCAGTTTGCCGGTGTCGATCACTTTCGGCGACGCCCCTTTCGGCACGGTCAGCCCGAGTGTTTTTCCGGCCTGGTCGAGCCAGTGCAGGAACGCGTCGCGGGCGAGGATCGACGCCGCAGCGACCGCCACGTCAGCTTCGGCGCGATGCATCTGGAGCACGGGAACGCCGCTAAGACGCGTATCGACCATCAAGCGGCTCTCGATGTATCGCTTGTCTCCGAACTGGTCGCTGAGGATGAACGTCGGCTGGAGCCCGTGACCGATCAGGTCTTCGATCACCCGGGTGTGGGCCCAGGCCAGCAGCGTGTTGAGGTTTTTCCCTTCGCTGCGCATCTGCTTGTAGAGCTCGTTGTAGCGTTTGGGGGCCAGCATAATCACGGCACGTTTGTCGGCCTCGACGACGGCGCGGATGTCGGTCGCGAGTCCGCGCAGTTCCCGATCGCCGACGAGCTTGCTGTCGCGGACGCCAAGGGTCCGCAGCAGCTTGGCCGTCCGCTCATCGACGTAGACCCCGGCCGTCACCAGCGGACCAAAGAAGTCGCCTTTTCCCGCTTCGTCCGTGCCGATGTGCGGCTCGGTCTCCGGCGGCGCTTCGGCCGGCGCCGACGTGGGTGGGCTTGCGTGAGCCCGCTTTGGGGCGACCGGCTTCGCGACCGACCTCGCGATGGCGACCGCGTGGTCGAAGGCCGGCGCGTGGCCAGCGATGACCAGCTTGCCCGATTGGTACATGATCGCCGTCGCTTGGCTCGTCCCCTCGGACAGCTTCACCCGCCAGGATTCGTACGGACCGGGCGGGAGCTCGGCTCCTTGCCGGCCGCGAAACTGTTCCAGGAGCTTGGGCTGATCAGCCTTCGCAACGGCATAGGTGGCGGTAGGCCGAGCTTCCCGTTGCGCCAACGCGATTATTTGGTGGTGGACGTGGTGGTGGTTGCCGTGGTGCGCGATCGCGCGCGAAAAAGCCGGCCCTCTTCGCTGCTGACGAATTTGATCGCCCCCTGCACCTCAGTGACGACCTTATTCCAGAACCGGTCCGCCGCATAGTAGAGCCCCAGCACGGCGGCGATGAGGATGGCGAGGTCGATACTGCTCCGGCCGGCGGGCAGCCAGTACACGTCTTGCAGGTTGAGCCAGAGGGCGTACTCGTCGATGACGAGCGCGGCGCCGATGCCAAAGGCAAGCCCCAGCCACGCGTGCAGCCGTTGCGACCAGAACATGATTCCGAGGAAGCCGATGATCAACAGGATCACGATTCCCCAGACAAAGTGATGGATGTGGAGCCCGCTGCTGGTCACGACGTTCTTGACGGGCAGGATGTGATAACGGATGCCAAACGTCAGCAGGCGCAGAAAGACGAATGTGCCGATGAACGCCACCCACATGCGCAGCGCCGCCTCGCGGCGGTAGTCGACGTGCCGCTGGTAGGCGGCGACGATCTTCCTGCGAAGGTGGAAGCCCCGGAAGATGTTCAGCTTCGCGATGTTCATGTGGACCGTCAGAGGCGTCGCCAATATAACTCCGGTATAGGATATTCCCGGCAATGGCGGACGTGGTTCGAGTCGTCGCGGCGGACGACCCGGTGCGCGCCCTTTTCTCACCGGCCGGCGAGCTGACCGCTGAAGGAAGGAGCCGCCTGGGGCTGGACGCCGCGGCGCTCCGCGAGCTGTACCGAAACATGGTGCTGATCCGTCGTGCGGACCAGGAGGCGCTGAACCTACAGCGGCAGGGTGAGCTCGGCCTGTGGGGTCAGTTCCTCGGGCAGGAGGCAATCCACGTCGGCGCCATGACGGCCCTTCGAAGTGAGGATTGGGTCTTCCCCAGCTACCGCGAGTTTGGTATGGCGATGATCCGGGGCATCGACCCCGCCGACATGCTGACACTGTTCCGTGGCCTCTCCCACGGACCGTGGGATCCGCGCAAGTACCACTTCGCACCGCTCGCCATTCCGGTCGCGACCCAGGTCCCCCATGCCGTCGGGTTCGCGATGGGCTGCCGGCTGAAGCACAGCGACGAGGTTGTGCTCTCCACTTTCGGGGATGGCGCCACCTCAGAGGGCGACTGGCACGAGGCCATGAACTTCGCTGGCGTCTTCAAAGCGCCGGTGGTCTTCCTCTGCCAGAACAACTACTGGGCGATCTCCGTCCCGCTGTCGAAGCAGACCGCGGGGTCCATCGCCGAGCGCGCCCAGGGCTATGGGTTTCCCGGCATCCGCATCGACGGCAATGACGTCCTCGGCGTCTACGCGGCCGTGCGGGCCGCCGCCGCCCGCGCGCGCCAGGGTGAGGGCCCGTACCTGATCGAGGCGGTGACCTACCGCATGGGCGCGCACACCAGCTCCGACGATCCAGCGCGATATCGAACGGACGCCGAGCTGCAGGCCTGGAACGCCAAAGATCCCATCGCCCGCTATCAGGCCTGGCTCGTGCAGCAGGGCATCATCGAAGAGGGGACCGTCAAGGCGATCGCGGACGCGGCCGAGTCGGCCGCCCAGGCGATGCGCTCGCGGCTGCTCGCGCTGCCCACGCCGCCGCCCGGCCAGGCGATCTTTGGCCGTGTCTATTCGAACCCGCCGGAGTCCTTCCTTCGGGAACGCGAAGAATTCGAATCCTCCCTGGAGGGCCCGTAATGGAAGCGGTGACGATGGCGAAGGCCATCAACCTCTCGCTGCGTGATGCGCTGAGCCGCGACGACAACGTCCTCATCTTTGGCGAGGACGTGGGCGCGCTCGGCGGCGTCTTTCGGATCACCGACGGGTTGCAGAAGGCCTTCGGTGAAGAGCGGGTGTTCGACACCCCGCTCGCCGAGTCGGCCATCATCGGGGTCGCGGTCGGCCTGGCACTGCGCGGCTTCCGGCCCGTACCGGAGATCCAGTTCGACGGCTTTATTTACCCAGCGTTCGAGCAGATCGTCAGCCACGTCGCCAAGTACCGAAATCGTTCCGGGGTCTCGCTGCCGATCACGATTCGCGTCCCCTTCGGTGGCAACATCGGCGCGGTCGAGCATCACTCGGAGAGTCCTGAGGCGTACTTCGCGCACACCGCCGGCCTGAAGGTCGTCACGCCGTCGACGCCCGGCGATGCCTTTGCCCTCCTCCAGGCGGCGATCGACGACCCGGACCCGGTGATCTTTTTCGAGCCGAAGGCGCGCTACTACCTCAAAGAAGAGATCGACCCCGCCGCTCGCGTGCCCATCGGCAAGGCGCGGGTGGCGCACGAGGGCTCCGGCGTTACGGTGATTGCCTACGGGCCCACCGTGAGTATTGCGCTTCAGGCGGCGAAAACGGCGGCGGCCGAACAGATATCGATCGAGGTCATCGACCTTCGCAGCCTGTCGCCGCTCGACATGGACACGGTCATGGCCTCGGTGCGCAAGACGCATCGCGCCGTGGTCGTGCACGAGGCCCCCGTCTTTTGCGGGTTCGGAGCCGAGGTCGCTGCCCGCATCAGTCATGACGCCTTCGACTTTCTGGAGGCGCCGGTGGCGCGCATCGGCGGGTTGAACGTCCCCTATCCCCCAGCCCGCTACGAGAAGCTCTATCTGCCGGACGTCGACCGCATCCTCCAGGCGGCCGACGCGGCGCTGGCTTATGGCTGATCAGACGTTCCGATTGCCCGACCTGGGCGAGGGTCTCACCGAGGCCCAGCTGGTGACATGGCGCGTCGAGGAAGGCGCGCAGGTCGAGGTCAACGCGCCGCTCTGCGAAGTCGAAACGGCAAAGGCCGTGGTCGTGATCCCGTCGCCCTGGGCCGGGACGATTCAAAAACTGCATGCGCGGCCCGGTGAGTCGGTTGCGGTGGGTGAGGCGCTCGTGACGATCACGTCCGCCGAGGTGACCCCGGCTGAGGCTACGCCGGGGACACTCGTCGGTTACGGACCCGGGGCGCCCGAATCTGGCATTCGGCGCAAGGCGCGAACCGCGGTGGCGTCAGTCCCGGAGAGCAGCAGCGATACGCGAGCGGCGCCTTTCGTCCGCCAGCTCGCGAAAGAGAAGGGCGTCGACCTGGCGCAGGTTACGGGAAGCGGCCCGGGCGGCCGCATCACGCGAGCCGATGTCGAAGCGGCGGCATCGTCACCGGCCGCGGTCTCATCGACATCGACGGCCGCACCACCGACGGATGGCGAGCGGCGCATCAGCGTAGTCGGGATCCGCAAGGCGATCGCCAAGCAGATGCTGCGGTCGGTTTCCACGATTCCACAGTTCACCGAGTTCGCGATCTTTGACGCCACCAACTTGATGGCGGCCCGCGAGCAGCGAAAAGCGAGCGGCCGCTCGATGACCCCTCTCCCCTATTTCATCGCGGCCGTGGTGAAGGCGGTTCACGCCTTTCCCTTGATGAACAGCTCATGGGATGAGAGCCGCGACGAGATCATCGTGAAGCAGCCGGTCAACGTCGGGATCGCGGTCAATACCGGCCAGGGGTTGCTGGTGCCGGTCCTCCGAGGCGCAGACCAACTCGAGCTCAGCGCGATCGCGGAAAAAAGCGCCCAGCTGATCGAGGGCGCGCGCGCCGGAACGCTGCCACCCGGCCAGATGAGCGGCGGAACCATCACCGTGACGAACGTCGGCGCCAGCGGCCCGGTCGAGACCGGCACGCCGATCATCAATCCGCCGGAGTGCTGCGTCGTCGCCTTCGGCGCCATCAAGCCGCGGCCGATGGTGGTCGACGGCAACGTTGTCGCCCGCAGCGGCGCCTGGATTTCGATCTCGGTCGATCACCGGATCGTTGACGGGGCGCTGGCGACCGAGTTTCTCACCGCGCTGGTCGCTGAGCTCGAGACGATCAGTGCCTGACGAAGCGCAGCTGATTTACGACTGGAACACGGTCGACGCGCCGCCGAAGCCGGCCCACCCCGTGGCGATTCACGATGAGACGCTGCGCGATGGCATCCAGGGTCCGTCCGTGCGCGACCCCGATATCGAACACAAACTGCGGTTCCTGCACCTTGCCGATGAGCTCGGTGTCGGATCGATCGACCTCGGTCTTCCAGGTTCTGGCCCACGCGCGGTCGCGGACGTGGAACGGCTGGCCGAGGAGATTCGCGACCAACGCCTGCGCATCAGGCCGCTCTGCGCGGCACGCACGCTCGAGGTCGACATCCGGCCGGTGGTCGAGATCTCGCAGCGCGTCGGCATCCCGATCGAGGTCGCGGCCTTCATCGGCTCCAGTCCGATTCGCCAGTACGCCGAAGGCTGGACGATCGACCAGATGGTCGACAACACGCGCAAGGCCGTCCGTTTCGCCCGGCAGAACGAACTGCCCGTGCTCTATGTCACCGAGGACACGACTCGGGCTCAGCCCGAGACGCTTCGCCGACTATTTGGCACCGCGATCGAGGAGGGCGCGGCGCGCGTCGCCGTCTGCGATACGGTCGGCCACTCGACGCCGGAGGGCGCCCGGGCCGTCGTCCGCTACGTCCGACGGATGCTGGACGAAATGAAACCCACCGTTGGCCTTGACTGGCACGGCCACAGCGACCGCGGTCTCGGCGTCATCAATGCCATCGAGGCGGCCATTGCGGGCGCCGACCGCATTCATGGCTGCGCGCTCGGTCTTGGCGAGCGCGTCGGCAACACGCATTTGGATCTGCTGCTCGTGAACTTTCGCCTGATGGGCTGGATCGACACGGATCTGACCAAGCTTCGCGAGATGGGCGACGTTATCGCCGAGGGCACCGGGATGGCGATCCCGGCGAATTATCCGGTGCTCGGTAAAGACGCCTTTCGCACAGCAACCGGCGTCCACGCCGCTGCTGTTATCAAGGCCATGCGCAAGGGCGACGACTGGCTCGCGAACCGCGTCTATTCGGGTGTCCCCGCCGAGCTGTTCGGCTGCGAGCAGGTGATCGAGATCGGGCCGATGAGTGGGGAATCGAACGTCGTCTTCTGGCTGGAGCAGCACGGCATCCAGCCGCGGCCCGACCTGGTTGGCGCGATCATCGAGCGCGCCAAGCAGGGCAATCACCTGCTCGACGAGGTCGAGATCTACGCGGTGGTCAACCAGCGATCGGCGAAAACCGCGTCTTGACTGGACAGGCCACTGAATACGGTCCGTCAGGTGAGGTCATGGCAGGTGCCTGAGATGCCTCTCGTTCTCTTTAGCCTCACGTACCAAGGCAGGGAACCTGTTGCGTTCCTTCCCCGATAGGAACGGCTCGCCAAATCGTTCGAGATCGGAACGCAAATGACGAAAGCCATCAAGAGGATCGTCGGAGAACCCCGGGTATGCGGTTTGGTCGGCCACGCCGAGGAGACCCATGTACTGCTTATGGTCGAGTGAGTCGTCAGCGATTCGGTACTTCACGATACCGAGCGCCCATCTGAAGTGGAGCTCAACCGACTGTTCGCCCTTTCGGTAATAGCCGATAGCAAATTCGCCACCGGATCCTTGTTGCGGTTCCTCGAGTTCAAACCGGTAACCACGAGGCACAAAGACAGGATCGAGGATTTCTTGACCCTGTCGCAGCCAGTCGAGTGGGCTAGCACTCATGGTGCGAAACGGTACAGCGACTCAACGGGCGGGACCGCCGCGACTCCTACGTTGCTGGCAGCCTGAATAGTGTTCACTGAGTGTGTGCCGACTCTTCGCTGCGAGCTAACCCGCTGGGTGGCCGATGAGCCACAGCCTGGATGGGTCGAAGCTCGGATCACTGATGCCCTGGGCCGACCTTGGATGTTCGTAGACAAGCCGCCCATTTTCACGAGCCAGGCAATTACGCAGACAACTGTATTTCCCATCGATTCGGGCATTCGGTGCGAAATCCTTGCGCGCCACCAGAGGGACGATGGGCAGGTAGTCGTCGAAATCAGCACAGCTGACGTCGACTCGACTGACGGAGAGCATCGCTTCGAGGTCAAGGCCGACCAAGTCTTCGAGTAGCCTCAGGCTACGCATTGTGATCTCTTGGCTCAGGACACGGACGTTCGTGATTGCGCCGCGACGTCGAATGACCTTCTCAAGGAGTGGCGATGACCACTCCGAAATGGTCCGATCGCGGCATCGCCGGCAACTGGATGCGAAACGTCGCGTTATTTTCCGAAACAGCGCTGGTTTTTGCTTGACAGAACCCGCGTTCGGTGTTACGTGTCGTTGGCCAATCCTTCGACGATCGCTCAGGAGGCATTTCGTTTCGGGGGTAAGCGGTGGGTCAACCGCGCGTTGAGTCGTTTTCGTTCACGCCGAGCGCACACCTTGACGCAGCGCTCCGCGAACTGAGAGTCCACGCGGCATGGCGGCGGCCGCTCCGACAACAGATCATCGTCCCCTTCTTGCTGCTGCTCGTCTTTGTCGCCGTCGTGGGTGTAGCGGCGCTGACGTACCAGGCCACCAGCGCCGGCATGGCGGGCTTCGACCAGAGCCTCGTTCGCGCCAGCGTGCAAGCAAACGACAGGCTCGCCACCCTCGAGGCAGGCCGGCTCAACGACCTCCGGGCCGTGGCCGCCAGGCCGGGCCTCGCGGTCGCACTCGCAGCCGGCGACGGACCCCGCTTGTCGGGCTTGTATGCCGCTGACGTCGCGACGGCACGCGCCGGTCGAGTGCTGATCCGCATCCTTGACGCGCAGGGGAAACGCGTGCTGTCAATCCCAGACGACTGAGCCCCAGCGCCGGACCTGCCAGCTATCAGACAAGTACTGACGGGGACGAACGACGGGCGCGGTGATAAATACCTGGCCGTTCTGCGTGAGAGCGCAGGGCCGGTTGTGTACTGGGCCGCCCCCATCAGGGACCCACACGGCGACGTCGTGGGCGCGGTTCTCCTGGGTGAGTCGATCGCCGACATCGCGGCGGAAATCCACGGGACTGACGCCGGCCGGCTATTTTTCTACGGCCTCAACGGCCAGCCGCTGGAGGGGTCGCTGCCAGTGCTCAGCCGTGATGTTCGCCAGTCCGTGACATCGGACCACTTGATGCGGGTGAGCGCCACCGCCAACGGACACACCTACGCAGTCGCGGTCGCCGACTGGACGATGCGCGGCGAGCGCTTCGGATACCTCGGAGTCGGACTGCCCGCGGATGGCGTGGCCGACAGCGCCCTCAGGTTGCGCATCATTCTCCTTTTCGTCTTTGTCGGGACAGCTCTGGTGGTCCTTGCGGTCGGTGGGCTGCTCGCGAGGCGGATCTCGCAACCATTGGAGCGGCTCGTCAGAACGGTGGCCGCCGGCGACCTCAGCGACCGAGCTCCGACTGGCGCCGCCGATGAGGTCGGCTACTTGACCTCTTCGTTCAACGTAATGACGGCCAGCCTCGAAGAGAAGACGAAGGCACTGGAGACCACAGCATTCGCCAGCATCGAGGCGCTGGCGCGCGCCATCGACGCGCGCGACCCGTATACGTACGGTCATTCCGCTCGGGTAGCGAGGTTGAGCTTCGAGCTCGCCGACGAAATGGGACTACCAGCGGATGAGCTCATCGCCCTGGGCCGCGCCGCGCTTCTCCATGACATCGGGAAAATCGGCGTCGAGGATCGCGTCCTTCGTAAGCCAGGGCCACTGGATAAACGGGAGACGGCGGCAATGCGCGAGCACCCAGTCATCGGGTACGAGATGCTCAAGGGCCTGCATTTCCTGGAGTCGAGCCTCGAGGGAGTGCGCCATCACCACGAGCATTGGGACGGTAGTGGATACCCGGACGGTGTCAAGGGGGAGAACATCCCGCTGGCCGTCCGCATCCTAGCGGTCGCGGATGCGCTCGACGCTCTCACCTCGGACCGACCCTATCGCGTCGCCATGAGCTTTCCGGCCGCCCTGCGCACCATCGAGGCCGGAATCGGTTATCAGTTCGATCCGGCCGTGGTCCGCGCCCTGCGATCGCGCAGCGCGTCGATCGCGGCGCTTCTGACGGTGATGGGCAAGCCCCGTGCCATGTCGCTGGAAGTCATCAAGGAGCCAGCTGGATGAGTCAGTTGCGGTCGCGCCTGCAGGTCCTCGGCGCAACGGTCATCGCGGCCGGACTTGTTTGGGTCAGCGGCACACTTGCGTCCGCCCTGCCGCAGTCCGAACGCGTGCATGCCGACGTGCACTCGGCCCGCGTCGTCGACTACGCGACGGACGTGGTGGCGCCGGGGTCGCGCTTCATCCACACCCGGCCGACGTACGACCAATAACTGGGCTAGATCGAGGCGTCGAAGCGCTCCGGGTTCCATTCGATCCCGAGCGCGGTTGGTCCGGCCATGTAACCGAGGAGGGCCGACGAGGCGACGACCGCGGGGCTCGCGAGGTAGCCGAGGCCACCAACGCCCATTCGGTTCTGCCAGTTGCGGTTGAACGACGTGATCGCAACCTCACCTTTCTTCAGGGCATCCGGCCCCTGGCCGAAGCACGGGCCGCACCACGACTCGCGGATTTCCCCGCCGACGGATCGCAGCACCGACGCGATCGACTCGCCGCCGAGGCGTGGCTCGGGGTTTTCGATATCGCGCTTGACGCCGCCCGACCCCGGAAAGATCACGAAAGTCTTAGGCGCCTTTTCGAAGCCGTGCTCGCGCCCGGCGCGGAGCACCAGCGCCGCTTCGAGCAAGTCGTCGTATCCGCCGTTCGTGCAGGAACCGATGAAGGCCTTATCGAACGCCAGCTTTTCCCGAGCGACTTCGTCCGCCGGAAAGGCATTGCCCGGTGCGAACGGCTTGGCGATAAAGGGCACCAGCTCAGAGAGGTCCAGCGTCTCGTCGATATCCCAGGCCACCTGGTCGCCGGGCTCGAAACGCGGATAGGGCAAGTTGCCGATGCCCTTGCGCCGGTACCAGTCGAGCGTGACCTCGTCCGGCGCGAAGATGCCGTTCTGCGCCTCGGCCTCGGCCATCATGTTCGCGACGGTATTGCGATACGGAATGGGCAGCTGGCGTTCGGCGTCGACGAACTCGACGCTCATGCCTTGCGCCTGGGCTTTCCCCCAACGGCGCAGCAGCGCCAACACGACGTCCTTACCGCTGACCCATGGACGCAACCGGCCCGTAAAGACCACGCGACGGCGCTTGGCCGGCGTGAAATAGATGTAGCCGGTCGACCAGCCGAAGCCGAGCTGCGTGCTGCCCACGCCGGTGCCGACGGCGCCGTACGCGCCGTAGGCGCGACTGTGCGAGTCGGCGCCAGGGATGAACGACCCGGGCACGACCAGGCCCTGCTCAGGAAAGTAGAAGTGGAAGATCCCATCGCCAGGCGTGGCGTAGTAGGGCTTGGTGATCTCGTGCAGCTTCGCGAAATCGCGCCCAATCGAGGTCTGCTTGTCGTCGGCGTTACGGCCGGAAAACACGAAGTGATCGTTCGCGATGGCGGCCTGCCGAGGATAGATCGTGTCGCCGCCGGTGATCTGGTTGAACGTATGGATCGTAAAGGGCGCGGTGCCGTCCGAGGCGGGCAACAGGTCGCACCAGACGCGCAACGTGCTACCCGGCCGCACCTCAGCATCTTTGTCGACACGATGGGCCCAGACGACCTGCTCCGTACTGGACAAACCGCGGGCTGTTTGACGATCCGGCCACTCCACGCGGGGCACGCGTTCGATGGATTCGGCGAACTCGCGCCGTCCGACCGCGATGATCCCACCGGACCGACGGATGTTCTCTTCGACGGGCGTCAGCGGCACCGGCTCGTAACTCTTGCCACGCGTCTCGTTCGTCAGCCGGCGGGTCTTCGAATCGAAGGTCAGCACGTCGCCCTCCTGCGCATCTTCCGAAGCCGCGCGGCTCTGGACGACGTGCAGGCCGAGATTGAGCGCGTTGCGCCGGAAGATGTCGCCCACGCCGTCGCCGCAGACGATCACGATCTCGAGTCCGGCTTCTTCGGCGATCGCTTTGAGTCCCGCCGGGCTCATCTCGCGCGACGACCCGATGCCGAAGCGTTCGCCGGCGATCACGAACGTCTCGCCTCGATGCACCCGTCGCCGAAAGTCGGGCATCAGGTAACGGAAGGTGCCGACCTTCCAGCGCTCGTCGAGTCGGTCGAGGCTCTCCGAAACGCAGTCGTCGGCTGGTGTGATCTGGTCGGTGTCGATGGCGTCGAGCTTCTTCCCCGGAATCTTCGGGTCCCAGAAGATGAGCGCGCGACCTCGGACCAGGTGACCGCTGTCCTGCGACCGGTCGACCGGCTTGGTGGCCGGGCTCACCGGTGATGCGGCGCCCGGCTTACGGCGAGGGGGCTGGATCGTGTTCAGGAGGGACGCGATGACCCAATTCTCTCAAGTCGCTCGAGCACGGCATCGGCGGCGGCCGTCGTGCTCAGCGCACCGCCCAGGTCCTTCGTGGTGCGCCGGTCACCCGCCGCCGCCATCACGGCGTTTTCGATCTGGCTGGCTCCGGCCTCATCGCCGAGGTGGCGCAGCATCATCGCGCCGGCGAGGATGGCCCCCACCGGATTGGCGATGCCTTTGCCGGCATGCTTCGGTGCCGACCCGTGCACGGGTTCGAAGAGGCCGCGGCGGTTGTCTGGATTGATGTTCGCCGAGGGCGCCTGGCCGAGTCCGCCAACAAGTTCGGAGGCCAGGTCGCTCAGAATGTCGCCGAACATATTGGACGTCACGATGACGTCGAAGCGGGATGGATCCTTCACGAGTTGCATCGCCGCCGCGTCAACGAAGAGATGCTCCGCCTCGATCTCGGACGCGCCCTGCCGCTCCAGCGCGAAGACGCGTTGCCAGAGGTCGTGCGCGTGATAGAGCGCATTGCTTTTGTCGACCATCGTGACGCGGCCTCGATGGCCGGCCGCCCGGCGCCGCCGCGCCAGCTCGAATGCGTAATGAATGATGCGTTCGACACCCTTGCGGGTGTTCACGTCCTCCTGGATCGCGATCTCGTCCGGGGTCCCCCGCTTGAACTGCCCGCCGATGCCGACGTAGGCACCCTCGGTGTTCTCGCGGACGACGACCAGGTCGATCGACCCGGCATCGCGTAACGGCGTCAGACCGAGCGCGAGCAGCCGAGAGGGCCGCAGGTTGACCCAGAGATCCAGCTCGAATCGCAGGCGCAGGAGCAGCCCGGCCGCATACTGCGGGTTTAGCACCCGCGGATCGCCGACGGCGCCCAGATAGATGGCATCGGCCGCCTGGAGCTCGGCAAAGACCGCGTCAGGGATGATCTCCCCCGTTTGCAGGTAGCGCTCGGCCCCCAGGTCATAGCTCACAAAATCCAATTGGGTACCGGTGACGGCGGTGACGGCTTCCAGGACCCGCAGACCCTGGGCGATGACCTCGGGACCAATGCCGTCGCCCGGGATGACGGCGATCCGAAACGGCATCGGCTACAGCATAATCGGCCGCGATTTGGAGAAGGTTTTCACGCCTTTGGCCGATACCCTACATAGTGCTGACGGAAGAAAAGGCCCTGAGCGCGGCGCTGGGCAAGATGCGCCGCCTTCGCCGGGTTCGGCGGCTTTCGGGGCTTACCTACTGGGCGGCCTGGGGATTCGTCGGCCTGGTCTGTCTCCTATTGCTGGCCGGCGGCATCGCCGGGCTCGCTTCCAGCTAGAAGCCCCCGCCTAGCCTCGCCCAGAGGGGAAGGAACTCGTTGTGGTCTTTGAGGTCTCGACCAGGCGGTCGAGAACCTGCCGGGCGCGACCGCTATCGAGTGATTCCCGCGCCACCGTCAACGCCTGGGGCCAGTCGTCCGCCCGCCCGGAGGCCAGCACCGCCGCCGCCGCATTGAGCAGGACGACATCGCGGCGCGGGCCGCTCTCCCCTTCGAGAACGTGCCGCAACAAGTTGGCGTTTTCGGGCGGCGTGCCGCCGCGGAGGTCCTCGGGCCGCGAGCGGCTGAGCCCGAGGTCCGCAGGGTCGAGTTCGTACTCGCTGATCTGGCCGTCCTTCAACTGAAAGACCCGTGAGCGGCCGGTGGTCGTCAGCTCGTCGAGACCATCTTCGCCGTAGAACACCAGGGCCCGTTCGTGGCCGAGGTCCTTCAGCACGCGGACCATCAGCGGTGCCAGTGAGGCGGCGCCAACGCCCAGGGCCTGTCGGCGCACCCGGCCGGGATTCGCCAGCGGGCCCAGGACATTGAAGACGGTCCGGACTCCGAGCTCCTTGCGGGCCGGGCCGGCGTGACGCATCGCTGGATGGAACGTTGGCGCGAAGCAGAAGCCCATGCCCGCGACGTCGATGCATCGCCGCACGCCGCCGGCGTCGAGGGTGATGTCGACACCGAGGGCCTCGAGCACATCGGCGCTGCCGCACCGGCTGGACGCCGCCCGGTTTCCGTGCTTCGCCACGGGGATACCCGCTCCCGCCGCGACCAGCGCCGCCGCCGTCGAGATATTGAACGTCCCGGCGCGGTCTCCGCCGGTCCCACATGTGTCGATCGCCCCGGGTGGCAGGTCGAGTGGCGTGGCATGCGCGCGCATCGAGTCGACGAAGCCGGTCATCTCCTCGACCGTCTCGCCCTTCGCTCGGATGGCGATCAGCAGGCCGGCGAGCTGTCCCGTCGTCACTTCGCCCGCCATCACCTGGTCCATGACGTCGCGCGCCTGGTCGCGCGTGAGCGCTTTCCCCTGCAGCAGTTGTTCGATCGCCTCGGGCAGCGTCATGGGCGTGGATACTGGTAGGCCGCGGGCGTGGCCATGACGAGGAGCGCCAGCAGCATCCGATAGCACGTCTGGAAATCGGGTGTTCGATAACGGACCGTCCGCCCACCAGCGCGCTCGACCTCGGGGAGCTGGACACAAAGGTCAGCCATGTTGGCGTTCATCCAGTCGATTTCGAGCGTGAAAGGTCCCTTCGGTTGATAGAGGGGCCGCCCGGCCTGTTCGGAGTAGGCGCGATAGGCACCGGCCTCGATGCGCCGGCGGGCCTCGGCCGGGTGCAGCGAACGCGCAGCCTGGCGGCCGAGCGCCTCCTTGACGACGACGCCTTCGATGCCGGGTAGCTCCACGGCGGCTTCCTCGATGGTGGCCTGATCCCCCGTGATCAGGCCGGTGCGGACCCCGAAGGTACCGGCGAGCGCCGCGTTGAGGGTCGCCTCGCTCTGGGCCCGACCATTGATGCGCAGTGCGTAGACGGTGCGACCGCCGTAGGTGTGATCCATGATGGCGCGCTCGCGTCCAACCGAGGCGTGATAGCCGACGAAAAAGGCGACCTCGAACGTCGGATCGAGCCCCGCCCCCATCGAGTAGGGCTTGTCCGCCCCGCTGATGACGTCCACGCCCTCATCGAGCTCGTCGAGGACGAAATTGCGCATATCACCATGCGAGTCATTGACCACAAAGCGGGTGGCGCCGGCGCGCCGCGCCCCGGCGACCGCGGCGTTTGTCTCCGCCGTCATCAATCTGCATGACCGCTCGTATTCCGGCATGCCACGGATGACCTGTTGCAGGTGCACGATGCCGGCCATTCCCTCCATGTCGACGGAGATAAACACGCCGTTGCGCTCCGACACGGAACTTCGCTGCCTGGTAGCCAAGGCGCTCCCATTCTAGGGACGGTCGCTCAAGGCCACTGCAGGAGCAAACGTTTGGCAGATCCGGAGGCTGACCAGTGGCTTCGGCCTGAGGAGGGGTAAAGTGGGGTCCTGGTTCCGGGGGGCTTGGAACAAGAACCCCACCGGAGAGTATAGGAGACAGCCGCCCGGTTTTGCATCGGTTTTTTCTCACCGGGATTTCATCTCGAACCGCGTTCAGTAGCGGGCGAGGCGCCGCAATCCGTCCGCCACCTTGTCCGGATTGAGCATGAACGCGTGTTCGAGACTGGGGCTGAAGGGCATTGCCGGGACGTCCGGACTGGCGATCCGGCTGACCGGGGCATCCAGGCTGGCAAAACAGCGCTCAGCGAGCTCAGCCGCAATCTCGGCGCCGAATCCGCCGGTGCGATTGGCCTCGTAGACCACCGCCACCCGACCGGTTTGCTCGATGGAGCGCACGCATGTCTCGACATCCCAGGGACGGAGTGTGCGCAGATCAATGATCTCGACCTCGATGCCGTCGGGACTCAGCCTGGCGGCGGCCTGCATTGTGACGGCCCGCATGTAGCCATACGTCACGGCGGTCAGGTGCGCCCCCTGGCGGACGACCGCGGCCGCCCCCAGGGGCTGGAGCGCGGCCTCACCCTGGGCCAGATCTTGCCGCTCGGCGCGGTAGAGCTTCTTCGGCTCGAGGAAAATGATCGGGTCGGGGTCCCGGATCGCCGCCTTCAGCAAACCTTTGGCGTCGGCCGGCGTCGATGGCAGGACGACCTTCAGTCCGGGCACATGGCAATAAAAGGCCTCGGGAGATTGCGAGTGATAGAGCGCGCCACGGACGCCACCGCCGGTCGGGGCGCGGATGACCAGCGGACATGAAAAGTCGCCATTTGACCGATAACGAACCTTGGCGATTTCGTTGACGATCTGATTGAACGCGGGATAGCTGTAGTCGGCGAACTGCATCTCGGCCACCGGAACGAAGCCCTCGAGCGCGAGGCCCTGGGCGACCGCCGCGATGCTCGACTCCGCCAGCGGCATGTCCATCACGCGCTGGGCGCCGAAGCGCTGCTGGAGGCCCTCGGTCGCTTTGAAGACGCCGCCCTTGAGGCCGACGTCCTGGCCGAGCACGCAGACCCGGTCGTCACGTTCCATCTCTTCGTAGAGCGCGTCGCGCACGGCCTGGACGAGGGTCCGCTCAAGCATCCGCATAGACGTGATGGCCGAGCGAGCCCGGCTCGGGCTCCGGCGCCGCCTCGGCCACCTCGGTCGCCCTCTCGACCTCGCGATTGACGTCATCACGCATGGTCTGATCGATCTCTGGCGAAAGCCAACCGCGTTGAAGCAGTGCGTCCCGCAGGCGCGGTATGGGATCTTTCAAGGCCTCCGCGGCGAGTTCTACCGGGTCGCGGTAGGCGCGCTGGTCGTCATCGGTCGAGTGCGACTGCAACCGGAGCACCTCGGCTTCGATCAGCGTCGGGCCACCGCCGGACCTCGCCCGCTCCGCCGCCTTGGCCACGGTCGCGTGGACCGCGAAGAAGTCATCACCGGGAACCCTGGTGCCAGGAATGCCATAGGCGGCGGCTCGTTCGGCCACCCCCGGGCCCGCGACTTGGAGCGATTGCGGCACGGAGATGGCCCAGTGGTTGTTCTCACAGAAGAAGATCACCGGGCAGCGATGGAGCGCGGCGAAGTTCAAGCCTTCGTGAAAGTCGCCCTGGCTGGTGGCCCCCTCGCCAAAACTCACGTAACAGAGCGCCCCCTCCCCTTTCCATTTCAGCGCCAGGCCTATCCCCGCCGCCTTGGGGATTTGCGGGCCGACGGTGCTCGAGCCGATCACGATGCCCCGCCGGCGACTGCCGAAGTTGCCCGGCGTCTGGCGCCCGCCGCTCGAGGGATCGGCCGCACGGGCGAACGCCGCGAGCATTAGCTCCTCGGGGGTAAAGCCGCACGCCAGCGCAGCGGCAAAATTTCGATAGTAAAGGCAGAAACGATCGCGGCCCGGTTGGAGCGCCGTGATGGCCGCGACCTGGGCGACCTCGTGGCCACGAGGCGAAATAATAAAAGCCAGCTTGCCCGCGCGATTCAAGACGAAGCGGCGGTCATCTAGCGCGCGGGCCCGAAGCACCGTGCGATAGGCCTCGAGCACGCGCTCCGGCGTCAGCGGTTTAGCTTCGGGCAACCCGCAAACTTTAGCGCGCCGCAGGCTCAGGCAGGCCGGCGAACGACGCCGATGCCGAAGCCGTCGCCGACCGGGAGGACCGTCGCCTCGAGCTGCTCGTGGTGCAGGAACTTTTCGTTGAAGGCGCGGAGCGCGTCGGTGTTCTCATCGTGCTCACCGGCCGCGATCCGGCCGCTCCAGAGCACGTTGTCGACGGTGATCATCCCGCCGGGCGCCATCTTCGGCAGCAAGGCGTCAAGATAAGCTCCGTACTCCGGCTTGACGGCGTCGATGAAGACGAAGTCGATGCCGGGCGCGAGCCGCGGCAGGACCCGCAAGGCCGGCTCGTTGATGACGCGAACACGGTCGGTCACGCCGGCGCGCAGCCAGTAGCGGCGCGCCCGGTCGGTGCGGGCTCGGTCCGGATCGATCGTGTCGATGCGCCCGCCTGGAGGCAGCGCGCTCGCCATCCACAGCGTCGAGAAGCCGATCGCCGTGCCGATCTCGACCACACGCTTGGGTGCGAGCGCTGTCACCAACACCCGTAGCAGGCGGCCGGCTGCCGGGTTGACGATCGGCACGCCCTCGCCCCGACCCGTCTTGAGCATCTCCTCGAGCACCGGCCCGAGCGGCGGATGCACGCCCTCCAGGTACTCGAGGTCTCGGTCAGTGGTGAGCATGCGCCACCTGGGGCGATGGAAAGTGATTCAGTGGTCCGTGGCCGTGCCCCAGCCCAGGGGCCGACGAGAGCGCGCGCGAGACATAGCTGCGAGCCTCGGCGACGGCAGCGGGCAGATCGAGCCCGGTCGCCAGCCCGGCGGTGATCGCCGCCGAGAAGGTGCAGCCGGTGCCATGCGTACTGGTCGTCACGATCCTGGCGGCACGATACTCATGCACGCCCTGGCGGTCGACCAGCAGGTCAACGATCGGGTCGTCCTCCGAGTGGCCACCTTTGATCACGACGGCATGTGCGCCCAACTCCATGATGGCGCGCGCCGCGGCCAGCCGGTCGTCTCGAGTCCGGATCGATCGCCCGGCGAGCACCTCGGCCTCGGGAATGTTCGGTGTCACAAGGGCGGCCAGCGGAAGCAATCTCCGGCGCAGCGCGTCGACCGCGTCTTCCGCAAGCAGGCGGTCGCCGCTCTTGGCGATCATCACCGGGTCGACGACAAGCGGGCCGAGCTTGTGGCGCTGGATGCCGGCAACCACGGTCTCGGTGATGGCCGCGCTCGACAGCATGCCGGTCTTCATTGCCGCGATCGCGAAATCGTCTGCGACGGCGGCGAGCTGAGCGCGGATGACCTCGGCATCGACCTCCTGGACGGCGCGGACACCGAGCGTGTTCTGGGCGGTAATCGCCGTGATGACTGTCACGCCATAGACGCCGAGGGCGGCGAACGTTTTCAGGTCGGCCTGGATGCCGGCGCCGGCGCCGGAGTCAGAGCCGGCGATCGAGAGGGCGACCGGCAGCGTCATGTCATGACCTTCCGTAGACCAATATATGATCCCGCCGCAACCAGGACGCTCGCGATGCCCGATACGTCCGAGCCGTGCAGCGCATCGATGAGCGGCTGGTTCGGAAAGTGGGCGCCTGGAAAAGCCGCCGAGAACAGGTTGGGGTAGTTGACGAAGACCAGGCTGACGGCCGTGCCGATCAGCCAGGCCAGCACCGCGGGCCGGGCCTTGCCTTTACCAAAAACAAAGAAGCTGAGTAGAACGACCGCTGCCCAGGCCGGTGCCCATAGGTAAGTCAGAATCAGGAAGTCCTGATAGAACAAATGGAAGTCCCAGATGACCACGGCCACGGTCGCGATCGCCGCACCCAGGATGCCGGCTGCGAGCGCCGTCTGCCAGCGCTTGAGTCGAATGCCGAGCGTCTGCGTGACCAGCCCGGCCGTATAGACGTCCAGATAGTTCGCCCAGATTTCGCCCAGGATGACGAAGGCGAAGAACGGGACGGCGACCGCGGCCGGCGCGTGGCGCGTGATCACCGCCAGGACACCGGAATCGCTGGCCAGCTTCGGGTCGATTGTCGGCAGGAGCAGACCAAACAGTCCCAGTAACAGCATGGGGAGCGTGACGCCGACGATCGGCCACCAGGTCACCGCGCGGACCGAGCTGCGCGCGGGCAGGTAGCGCGAGTAGTCGCTGGCGAACGGATACCAGGAGGCGACGAGCGCGAAGCAGCTCATCACACCGAGCACGAATGCCCCAGGGTAATCAGCCCCAGACGCTGTTGCTCCGGCGGTCCAGTGCATCTGGCCGGCCAACAGCGCAAACAACAAAAGAGACAACGCGGCGAATGCCACCGCGCCGAATGTCTCGACGATTTTGATCGTTCGATGTCCGTAGACGGCCACGACGACGCTCACGGCGGCAATCACCAGGACCCAGGGAAACAAGAACTTGCCAGCGACGTCGGGGCGCACGCCCGCGACCTGCAGCAGCTGGACACCCGCGAGCGCGGCGATCACGGTGTCCACCGCAAACCATCCGACGCCCAGGAAGAGCGTGAGCACGGCACCCGGAAATGCGCCCCGTGTGCCGAAGATGCGCCGGGTGAAGACGATCTGCGGCTGGCCGCTTTTCGGTCCGGTGTTGCTCAGAAGGCCCAGGATCACCGCGCCGGCGAGTGTGCCGATCAGGACCGCAATCAGGCCGTCCCAAACGCCCAAGCCGTAGTACGTCGTCAGCAGGCTCGCGGTCAGCAGGCTGGCGTAGTTGACGAAGGCACCCGCCCAGAGAAAGCCCAGTTCACTCGGACGGCCGTGGCGCTCGGCATCCGGAATGGCCTCGATGCCGTGCGTTTCCACTTTAAGAAACGCGTCAGACGGAACTTGGACTTGTGCCGTCGTGTATCCCTCCGCTGGCATTACCCAGATCAGGTTCGAAGGGTTGGTGGAGCGTTCCACCTCTCAGCGTTCCAAACGCACCCCGTTCCTCGAGTATATCTACCAGTACCGCTCTTCTTTCCAGGGATCGGCGGCGTTGTTATAGCCGTTGCGCTCCCAGAATCCGAGCCGGTCGTGCTCGACCCATTCGAGGCCTTCCAGCCACTTCGCGCTCTTCCACGCGTAGCGCTTGGGGACGACCAGCCGCAGCGGCCCGCCATGATCGGGGGTCAGCTCGGCGCCGTCGTGGCGGTAGGCAATCATGACGTCGTCGTCGGCCAGGAGCTCGACAGGCAGGCTCGTGGCGTAGTCGGCCGCGCAGTGGGCGATCACGTAGTGCGCTGTGCTGCGCGGCTTGACCAGCGCTACCAGGTCCTTGAAGGCGACGCCCTCCCAATTGTTGTCGAGCCGGCTCCAGGTCGTCACGCAATGCATGTCAGCCGTGATTGCCGTCGTCGGCAGTTTGCGGACCTCGCCCCAGGTCAGGGTCGCCGGCGCGTCGAGTTCCCCGTATAGCCGCAGGCGCCAGCGGGCCATGTCATACGGCGGCGGGCTCCCATACGACAGCACGGGCCATTTCAGCGTCAGCACCTGGCCCGGGGGGAGGCGATGCGGATCTTTGAGTACGCGCGGGTCCTGCTCGCGGTCGCGGCGAAAGATCATCGCTGCTTGAGCTCTTTGCGGAACTGGTCGAAGGCGTCGACGACGACGTCGCTCACCCCGTAAACGCTCAGCACCCGCTCGAGCGCCCCCTGGACGTCAGCCTCCGGGACCAGGTCCGTCTGGACTTCGTACCAGGGAACGACCTCGCCCTCAGCCGTTGTCCAGTGGCCATCTTTGAAGCTCACCGCGACGAAGCCATGCGGGTTGCCCGGTTGGGGACCAGTCACTTGCCTAATCTATATCGGCGCGTATGCCTCTGCTGGATTCCGTTCCTGTCACCAGCTGCCACGAGTGTGTGGCGATGCTGACCCTGCCACTCGCGCTCTTTCTGCTGCTCGCGGAAACGGCCGTGGGCGGTTTTGCCACGGTGGCCTACCTGCGGCTGACGGGCGGCCTGACCCATGGATTCCTGAAGTTCATCGCCGTCACCTACGCCATCCTTGGCGGCCTGGCGTTCCTCGTCGTCCTGACGGGCCCGCCCGGCGCCTACCACCGCCTGCTCTCGATCAACCAGCCGGCGGCCGGCGCGCTGATTTTCCTGCAAGGCTTGCTTGTCGTCGCCCTGGTGGCTCACGCCGTGATCATCTGGCGCCAGGATGGCTCGCGCCTCAGCTGGCTCTTGACGCTATCGGCGTCTTTGCTGCTGCTGGCGGGGATCGCCGCCGCGCTCTGGCCCCTGGCCGGATCGCTCCTCGACGGCGCGGCGATCGCGCTGGTGGTGGCGCTCTCTGCCGCTGTGCTGGGTGCGGCGACCACCGGGATGCTGCTCGGGCATTGGTACCTGGTGACGCCGGCGCTCACCAACCGTCCCTTGCTCCGAGCGATCGGCGTCCTCCTGGTGAGCCTAGTCCTCCAGGCGATCCTGTTTCCACTGACGCTTCGCGGCCTCGCCCATGGCTCAGGGTCACTGACACATCCGTTGACGCTGAGCCCCGTCCTCTCCGTGCTCTGGGCGCTCGGCGCCGTTTTTCTGCCGCTGATCGCGGCGGGGCTGGCCTTACCAACCTGCCGGTTACGGTCGTTCATGTCCACTACGGGCCTGCTCTACCTGGCGATGATCGCCATCCTGCCCGGCCAGCTGCTCGGACAGCTGCTCTTCTTCGTTGCCGCCGCTGGTTGATAGCGAGACTACCGGTTAGGGGATAGCCGGGGCAGCCGGTTTCTCGGGCGCCCGACGGCTTGGCCAATCCCCTCTTGCCCCTTAAAATCCCCCAAACTCGACCACAAGGGGGATCTAGATTGTCACGCTCCGTTACGAGAGTCGTCCTGATCGCCGGCGCCCCCCTTCTGGCGATCGCCACCATCAGTATTCTCGGTAACCCACCCTCGCGCCCCCTCGCGTCTCGCACGCTCGCGGTGAGCCACCTGGTCCGCCCCCCCGGAGCGCTCCAGGTGGGAGTGAACCGCCTCGGCCAGCTCGCCCTCCGGTTGCCCCCTCCAACGCCAGCCCCGACGCCGCCACCGGCAGCGCCTGCCGCGGCACCCGTCGCCGCCCAGCCGGCCCCGGTCTACCATCCGGCTCCCCCCCGACCCCCGGCGCCACCGGTTTCGGGCGTAGGCGGCGCGGCGGGGGTCCAGATGAGCCTCGTCAACCAGGACCGAGCCGCCAATGGTGTGGCCCCCCTGGCCTACAGTGCCTCCCTGGCGCGAGTCGCCCAGTACCGGGCCCAGGACATGCTCAATCGGAACTACTTTTCGCATTACGACCCGTCCACGGGCCAGCTGGCCTTCGTCCAGCTGATGCATCTGTGGGGCATCCCCTACAGCGCCACCGGGGAGAACATCGCCTGGTCGACCGACCCGTCGATGGCCGCAATCAACACGATGTTCATGAACTCGCCCGACCACCGGGCGAACATCCTCAAGGCTGCCTACCATCGGATCGGCATCGGCGTCGCCAGCAACGGCGCGAAAATCATGGTCGTCGAGGTCTTTTCGAACTAAGGGGCGGGACAGCCTCCGCGGCCGGGAACGTTACGCTGGGGGAATTTCCGAGGCCGAATCTGAGTTACTCTTGATGCAATTCGTCCAAGAAAGGGAGAGTCATGAGTAAAGCAGTTCAAGTAACGACCGCTACGTTCGAAGAGCAGGTCATCCTCTCGGAGCAGCCCGTAATCGTGGACTTTTACGCCGATTGGTGCGGTCCGTGCAAGATGCTGTCGCCGGTCCTGGAGCAGCTTGCCCTCGAGCACACGGACGTCAAGATCGCCAAAGTCAACGTCGACGAGGAGCCGGCGCTAGCTGAGCGGTATCGCGTGCGCGGCATTCCGTACGTCGCAATGTTCCGTAACGGCAAGCTCGCCGAGCAGGTGGTGGGCTACAAGCCCAAGGCAGCGCTCGAGGCCGATCTAGGCCTCAACGGCGCCGCGAAGCCCGTAACCCCGGCCTGACATTTAGCGGGCGGCTCGCGCCGCGGCGCACTCGTCGCAGGGGCAGATGGCCCGGAGGAAGCTGAGCCCGTAGATCCCGGTATTGTGGCCATCCTTCCAATATGGCCGTACGCCGAAGAGACCAACGGGCTCCATCTGATCGAGGTCGATCTGGTCGTCGTGGAGGTCCTTGGTGCTGGCCAGCTTCCCGGGCATGCCCATTTCTCCCGCGCATTCGGCGCACGGACAGTTCCAGCGAAGGAGCTCGAACTCATACGCGGACTGGTGGCCGTCGGCCCACTGAATCGTCAGCAGCCGTCGCGCGCGGTCGGCCAGGATGTCGAGCGGCCGCTCGCGATCGGCGGCGTCGACCGGGTTCGCGCTAGGCGGCTTCGTCGTCGCCCGGCGCGAGGGTCAGGTCGAGATCCTGCCAGTTGGGCACCCGGCGCAGCTGGGCGAGCTCGAGCATGACGCGACCCTGCGCCTCGAAGACGGCGTCGTGGACGGCGTTGAGGTCGTCCGGATTGATCCGCTGGACCCGATCCGCCAGCTCCGCGTCGTGACGCGCGGCGTAGGCGACCACGAGATCACGGATGTCTTCCGGGAGGGCGCGCTCGCCCGCCAGCCGAAGCTCCTCCAGCCGGTCGAGCAGGGTGTCCATCGCAGCGATCCGCCAGTAGGCGAGCCGAACGGGCGCATGCGTCAGCTCCGCCTCGGCGGCGGCCTGCGTCATGTCGCGGACGGCCGATTCGTAGGCCGTCGCCTGGGTCGACATTGTCATTTCCTGAATCACTGGCAACTCCTGTGAACGCCCACCGTCGGGCCCGCCACTTCCTACCCTGTCCCAGACGCCAATAAACACAACGAGGGCGGAAATTCCGCCCTCCATTTGCCGGAATCCAGACTACGTCAGTATAAGTTCTCGCCAAAAGTCCGTCAATCGGGTCTTCGCCCTAGTCGGATTTGGACTCTCGGGAAAACCCCGGCGTCTGTCCGCGACGCTTCTCCCGGCGCAGGTAGAGACGGTCCGCGCCGCCGCTGGGCCCCGGCGGCAGGATGGTAAAGAGCTCGAAACCGTCGTCGGACAGCTGGTTGGCTTCCTCGACGGTGTTGACGACCTTGTATTCGAACGGCATCTCAGCGACTAAGCATAGGGCAAGCTCAGGGCAGCTCGCCGAGAATTCGGATCCCCGTCCCCGACCCGATGATGGCGGCGCGGGCCATGCCAAAGAAGAGCCCGTGTTCGATGACGCCGGGGATCTCGTGGAGGGCAACGCCAAGTGCGGCGTCGACGGCCCCGAAGCCGGTATCGAGAACCAGGTTGCCGTTGTCGGTCTTGAAGGGCCCGCCGGCCGCCATCCGGAGCTCGGGCCTCCCGCCAAGGGACTCGATCGAGCGGCTGGTCGCCTCCCACAGGAAGGGCAGCACCTCGATCGGGACCGGACCACGCCCCAGCCGGCCGACCAGCTTGCCCTCGTCGGCGATCAGGACGAAGCGCCGGCTGGCGTGGGCGACGACCTTCTCTCGAAGCAAGGCCCCGCCTCGCCCCTTGACGCAGTTGACCGCCGGGTCGATCTCGTCGGCACCGTCAATGGCAAGGTCGAGCGACCCGTCGAATCTATCGGTGATCGGGATCCCGCCGGCCTCGGCCAGGGCCCGGCTCTCTGCCGACGTCGCGACCGCCCGGACCTTGAGGCCGCTTCGCACGTTCCGGGCCAGTTCCGCGATGAAGTAGCGAGCCGTGCTCCCGGTCCCCAACCCAACGATCGTGCCCGGCTTGACCAGCTCGAGGGCGCGCTCGGCGGCGGCTTGCTTCTGAGCCTCGACTTCGGCCGGCGCGGTTGCCATTTAGTTGATAGAACCGATGTCAGGTAGAATCGACGGCATGGGGCGGCTGATGGACAGCGTGCCGGGGCGCGTCATCCGCAAGTTCCTCGAGGACCAGGCGCCAAACTGGGCGGCGCTGATCGCCTGGAATGCGCTCTTTGCCATGTTCCCGATCGTGGTATTCGCCTCATCCCTTCTCGGCATTGCTCTTCGGCTCTTTGGTGAGGCGAACAATGCCGTTTACAAGACGATCTTTACGGCGATTCCGGGCGACACGACCGAGCTGCTGAAGGCCGTCAGCGGCGTGAAGAGCCAGAGTGGCGTCTTGTTCATCATCGGCCTGGTCGGTTTGCTCTGGGGCGGCTCGGCGTTGTTCGGCGCCATGGAACAGGCCTTCGCCGTGATCTACCACACCAAGCCTCGGGATTTCATTCCACAGCGGCTGATTGCCTTTGGCATGGTTTTCCTGTTCACGGTCCTCGTGGGCATTGCCGTAGCGACCTCCGCCCTTCTGCCGGCCCTCAAGCACATCCCCGGCCTCCCAGAATTCCTGTACTCGGGGGCGGCAGCCTTCATCCTACAGGTGCTGGTTGGGATCACCGCGGGCTTTCTCCTGTTCGGCAGCATGTATTACGTCATTCCGAACCGCAAGCTAGAGTTCCGCAAAATCATCCCCGGCGCGCTGGTCGCCGGCGTCCTGTTTGAGCTGATCACGTTGCTGTTCCCGCTCTACATCTCGTTGAACAACCGCATCAACCAGTACGGCAAGACGTTCGGCCTGTTCTTCGTCTTGATGACATTCTTTTTCCTTCTTGGATTGATCACGATGATCGGGGTCGAAGTCAACAGCGTCATTTACCCGGTGCCGATCGACCTGCCCGGCAAAGATGCCCATGCCGTCGCCGCACCCGAGTCGGGGCCTGAAGGCGAGCGCAAGACGTGGGCCGGCGGCAAGCCGGACGTGGAGCGAGATGGCGTGGCGCGCAACGGCGGGGCTCCCAATGGCCGGCGTGGCATTCCGGCTCGGGCGGCGCTCGGACTGGCTGTCGTCGCCTCCGTCGTGGGCGTCCTGCTCGGGCGGCGCAGCGCGAACTCTGACTGACGCCCCAGGCCGCGATCTGACCGAACACTAAAATTGTGGCGTGGCCGTTGAAGCTGTCGTTCCTCCGCGGCCGGCATCGGCCAAGGAGGCATCACCGGGCCGGGCCTGGTGGATCGAGCCGGCTCTCACGGTCGTCTGCTATAGCGCCTTCGTCATCTACGCCACCTGGTCCGTCTTCTCCGGGACGGTTGTTTCCTACGATCCGTATCTTTCACCGTTCTTTTCGACCTGGCTCGGCTTCGGTCTGATCAAAGTCCCGATCATCGGCATCCTGATCCCGTTCCTGGCCGTGATCCCGCTGGGCCTGCGGGGCAGCTGCTATTACTATCGAAAGGCGTACTTCCGGTCCTTTTTCTGGGATCCACCCGCCTGCGCCATCCAGGAGTTGAAGCGCGGCCGCTACCACGGTGAGACGCGATTTCCGTGGGTTCTCAACAACTATCACCGGTACTTTCTGCTCCTCAGCCTCATCGTGCTGTTCTTTCTGTGGATCGACGTCGTCCGCGCGTTTACGTTCCGCGGCCACTTCTTCTTGGGCCTGGGCTCCGTCGTGATGCTGGTCAACGTCATCCTGCTGAGCCTGTACAGCCTGACCTGCCATTCGTTTCGATATATGATGGGCGGCCGCATCGATCGCTTCTCGCGAGCGCGCGCCGGACGGCTCTGGCATCGGCTCGTGATGCTGCTCAACCGCGCGAACCCGCAACACGGGGCGTGGGCCTGGTACAGCATGTTCTCTGTCGCACTGACGGACGTCTATATCCGGCTTTTGATGGCCGGGGTGATCCACGAACCAAGGGTGATCTTCTGAGCGAGCCCTACCAGACGCTGACGACGGACGTCTTGGTGATTGGCGCCGGTGGCGCCGGGATGCGCGCCGCGATCGAGGCAGCGGCCACGGGTGCTCGCGTCGACGTGGTCTGCAAGTCGCTGCTCGGCAAGGCACACACCGTCATGGCTGAGGGCGGCATCGCCGCGGCCCTGGGCAACGTCGACCCGGAAGACAACTGGGAGGTCCATTTCCAGGACACCATGCGGGGCGGCCAGATGATCAACAACTGGCGGATGGCGGAGCTTCATGCCCGCGAGTCGCCGGACCGCGTCTACGAGCTCGAGACCTACGGCGCGATCTTCGACCGGACTCCCGACGGCCGCATCCTGCAGCGCGCCTTCGGCGCCCATACGTATCGGCGGCTGTGCCATGTCGGCGATCGTACCGGCCTGGAAATGATCCGCAGTCTCCAGGACCGCATCGTCCAGCTCGGCATCGAGGTACACATGGAGGTCACGCTGACCAGGTTGCTCAAAGACGGCGATCGCGTGATCGGCGCCTTCGGCTACAACCGGATCGACGGCACCTTCGTCGCCTTCCGCGCCAAGGCCGTGATCATCGCCACGGGCGGCTGGGGCCGACTCTACAAGGTCACGTCGAATTCCTGGGAGGGCACCGGCGACGGCGTCGGCATGGGCTTCGACGCCGGCGCTGAGGTCCTCGATCCCGAGATGGTCCAGTTCCATCCCACCGGCATGGTCTGGCCGCCCGGGGTGCGCGGCATCCTGGTCACCGAGGCCGTTCGCGGCGAGGGTGGCTATTTGACGAACCGCGAGGGCAAGCGCTTCATGCTGGAGGTGGACCCCAAGAAGAAAGAGCTCTCCTCGCGCGACGTGGTGGCGCGGGCCATTTACAAAGAGGTCCAGGCGGGCCGCGGCACGGAACACGGTGGCGCGTACCTGGATGTCCGCCACCTCGGCCCGGAAAAGATCAAGAAAAAGCTGCCGTCGATGTACGAGCAGTTTCTTCGGCTGGCCGATGTCGATATCACGAAAGCGCCGATGGAAGTCGCGCCGACCATCCACTACGCGATGGGCGGGCTGCGCGTCGACGCCGAGACCGGGGCGTCCACGCTTCCCGGGCTCTATGCGGCTGGTGAGGCTGCCGCCGGGTTGCACGGCGCGAACCGACTGGGCGGGAACTCCCTGTCTGATCTGCTCGTCTTCGGACGCCGCGCCGGCGCCGCGTCGGCCGCCTACCAGCGCGACGTCCGGCTCGGCACGATCGACGAGCGCCAGGTCTTAGACGAGCAGCAACTTTTGCTGTTGCCGCTGGTCGGCGCCGGCAAAGAGAATCCCTACCTCCTGCAACAGGAGCTTCAGCAGGCAATGCAGGAGGGCGCCGGCCTGGCCCGTGAAGAGAAATCCCTCAAGACCTGCCTTGACCAGATCCTGGAGTTGCGCCAGCGGGCGGCCCGCATCCACGTTCCTGGGTCGCGCAAATACAACCCTGGTTGGCACACGGCCCGGGATCTGCGATTCATGCTGACGATCGCCGAGGCGATCGTGCGCGCGGCGATCGAGCGCCGGGAGAGCCGCGGTGCGCACTGGAGGCTCGACTACCTGGAGAAAGATCCGGCGCTGGGTCGCCTGAACTTTGTTGCCTACAGCGACGGCGGGCGGGTCAAGCTCAAGACGCGGCCGGTGCCCGGGATGCCGCCCGAGCTGGCCCGGCTGTTCGCCGACAGTACGTCTGCGTCACAGCCGCCCGCGCCACGGCCACCCAAGCCGCAACCAGTCCGCAAATGAGTAGCGCCACGTCGGCTAGAGAGAGCGGGGCCAACGGCTCGATTGTCCTCCAGGTCTTCCGCGGGGACACCGAGGGCGGCCAGGAACAGCGCTTCGAGGTTCCATCGCTCGAAGGCATGGTTGTGCTCGACGCGGTGCATTACATACAGGCCCATTTTGCGAACGACCTCGCCTGCCGGTGGAACTGCAAGGCTGCCAAGTGCGGCTCGTGCAGTGCCGAGATCAACGGACGTCCGCGCCTGATGTGCAAGACGCGGGTCGACGAGTTTGTCGGTCAGGAAATCCACGTCGGGCCGATGCGGGCGTTCCCGTTGATCAAAGACCTGGTCACCGACGTGTCGTGGAACTACGAGGTCAACAAACAGATCCCGGGGTTCACGCCGCCGCCGAGCGAGCCGGTCCCCTACCACATGCTGCCCGAGGACACGGAGCGCGTCTACGAGTACCGCAAGTGCATCGAGTGCTTCCTCTGCCAGGACGTATGCCACGTGTTGCGCAACCACGACGATAAGTCGGCGTACTACGGGCCGCGCTACATGGTGCGCATCGCCGCGCTCGAGATGCATCCGCTGGACACGCGCAAGCGCACCGGCCTGCTCCATGGCAAGGCGGGTATTGGCATGTGCAACATCACCAAGTGCTGCCAGGAGGTCTGCCCCGAACACATCAAGATCACGGATAACGCCATCATTCCGCTGAAAGAGCGCACCGCAACCGACGTGTACGATCCGCTGGTGCGGATCGCGCGCAAGATCAACCCCTTTTCGGGTGCGCCGTCGACAGCTGACCTGGTGGAGGCAAAAGACGGTTCGTCGACCGGGCCGCAGCGGTTCAGCGTCAAGGACGTTGTGCGGCTCAAAACCCGCGGTCACCGGCTGGCACGCGTTGGCAGCGTCCTACCTGACGGCAAGCTCGATGTCTGGGTGCTCCACATGACTGGGAAGGTCCAGCACTGGGACGGGCCCAAGGTCGTGCGGCTGTCCGACGTCTCGAACAACTACGGGCCGCTTGACGACGTCGGGATCGGCGCCAAGCTCGTCGAGCAGTACATCACCGAGGACCACGCGGCGCAGCACGGCGGCTAAATATCAGAAATAGACCCGGCTGGGATCGGCGGTTGGCTTGGCAGGCCGAACGAACGGATGATGGCCCGGGCGATCTTTTCACCGCCCTGGACCGATGGCTCGATGGTGTTGGCGTAGTCCGCCGGCCCGGTGCAGACCAGTCGCAGCTCGATTACCCGAAGCTTTGCCTCCAACGCTACCCTGAGGATGACGTCATTGAAGGTTGTTAGCATGACGAGCGCCGCGGCGGCGTCCTCGGTGCTCAATCCCAGGGCCTCCGCCCCTGCGTCCGTATCAAGGCTGGCGTTGTAGATCGTGCAGACCGCCATTTCCTTGCCGAGGCTCAGAACGCGATTGATCGCCACTCGATAGGCGCTTTCGAAGACCGCGACCCGGTAGCCAAGCGTCATCAGCGCCTCGGGCTCTGAGCGAACACGGAGCCTCAAGATATCGAAGTTCATAGCGACGTTGTTTCCGCCGATGGAGACAACGACGTGAGTGGTGTCGGGAGGCACGTCGGAGAGCTGGTCCTCCAGGTCCCCAATGAGGCTTCCGTCCAGTGCCAGGAGCGTTGCCCGCCATGCGGCCGGCAGCATGGCGCGCAGATGGGTAACGACGTCCGGGCCGCCCTCCGTGTAGGCGCCGTTGTCCAGGATCGAGTCGCCGAGCAGCGCGATATGGCCATTCATTGCCGACTTTTTCGAATCATGACGGATTACGACAGACAGCTGTCGCAACCAGGGTTCAGGCTTAGAGCATGGCGGTCGTGGATCTCCACACAAGCCCCCGAGGTCGTCATTTCGAAGCCGCCCTGGAGAAGCTGCGGGCCGGTGTCCAGGCGATGGCGGCCTGCGTCCGGGAGGCGGATGGCGAGGGGCTCGGCCAGGCGCTGATCCAAATTCGGGAAACCGGTATCGATCCCCTGGAGGCCGTGTTCGCCAATGGCGTGCGCCGCTTCGACAAGTCGGGCGAGTACAAGGCGGACGGCTCGCTTTCACTGACGGACTGGCTCCGCTGGAAGTGCAAGCTCTCAGGCGGCGCCGCTGCCGAGCGGCTGGAGGTCGCGCGCCAGCTCGACAAGCTGCCCACGACCGAGGCGGCGTTCGCGAATGGCAACCTCGGCTACGAGCACGTCGTCGTCATGGCTCGCGCCGCCGAGCACGTGGGCGCCGCCGCGGTGCGCAAAGAAGAGGCCAGCCTGCTGCAGGCGGCCCAGACCATGGATCCGGGGAAGTTCACCGGCGTGGCGAAGAATTTCGAGCACCGCGTGGACGCGGCAGGGGCATTGGCCGAGGCGAACCACGCGTACCAGCGGCGCTACCTGCACATCGGCGAGCCGGTCGACGGCCTGGTCCGGCTTGACGGCGTGCTCGACGCGGAAGGTGGCGCGACGCTGCGGACGGCGTTGCAGCCCTTCATGAAGCCGGTCAAAGATGACGCGCGCAGCTACGGGCAGCGCCGCGTCGATGCGCTGATGGAACTCTGCCGGCACGGAACGGGCCGCAAGCGCGACAGCGCGGGCCCGCGTCCGCAATTGATCATCCGCGCCAGCCTCGACACGCTGGGCGGAATGCCGGGCGCACCAGCGGGCGAGCTCGAGGGCGGCGGCACCGTGCCGGCCGAGACCGTCCAGCGCCACGCCTGCGACAGCGCGATCATCCGGATCACCGGCCAGGGCGAGCTGGACCACGAGCTCAACCACGCCAGCCGGACGATCCCGGCGTCGACCCGGCGGGCGCTCGAATCACGGGACCAGCATTGTGTGTTCCCCGGCTGCGGCCGGCCGACGATCTGGTGCGATGGGCACCACCTGCTCTGGTGGATCAAAGGCGGCGCGACGACGCTTCCCAACCTGGCGCTCTTGTGCCGGCCGCATCACCGGATGGTCCACGAAGAGGGCTGGCGGCTGGTCCGCCACAAAGACGGACGGTTCACCGCGATCCCGCCGCTCCGCAGCGTCCTTCCAAACTCGCGGTCAGCCTGAGTCTCGGCGATCACGATCCGCCTGAGCCGCGGCGATCGCGCCGGCTCGCCGGTGCCACCGGATTCGGGAAGGATTTCGGACCATCGCCGTTCTATATGCGACGGTTCGGCCTGATGTCGTTTCCTAGGGCTCTCGGCGAACCTCATGACCCCGCGCAATTGCCGCGGGGTTTTTTCTTTGTCCAGACGAGCGCATGGGCGTAGCCGTACTGGCGCTCGAACGCCTGGCGCGAGAGATAGCGATCGCTCGCCAGATGATCCAGCCAGGATGCGCCGGTCCTGAATTGCATTAACCATCTAGCCTGTCGCCAGCCGAGACGCCGGACGTCGCTAGGACTATTGCGCACGGCCCCAAGGATATGAACCCAACGTGACGGTGTCGGCCGCGAGGCAACGTTATCAATCAGGATTGCAATGCCGCCCGCCCTCACAAGGCCTCGCAAATGCAACAGGGCAGCGTTCAGGTCTGGCAGGTGATGTAGCGTCGTCGAGCTGAAGACCAGATCAAACCCATCGGCGTCTGCGAAAGACATCATGTCGGTGGCGAGATAACCAACGTTCGCGGCTGACCGTTGCCGGCGAGCGATGTCGATCAGTGGCTCGCTGATGTCGACGCCGACGACTTCGTCAAAACGCTCGGCGAGCACGTGCGTGTAGCGGCCCGCCCCACAGCCGGCATCGAGAGCCCGGCCACCGTGAGCAGGCAACTGCGTAAGCAACCAGCGCAGAATTCCCTTAGGCTCCAGACCGGTGAATCGATCGTAGTCAGCCGCGAACCGATCGAATGACTGCCAGTCCGGCACCTGCCGACCCTAGCAGTTGCCGCAGGCAGACGCCAAGCCAGATAATCGCGACTTGAGCCTCTCAATCACGTCTGAACCATTTGACTCCAGCGATGCGAAACGATTGATCGCCGCTCTGGACGCCGGCCTGGCCGAGCTGTATCCGCCCGAGCAGCGTTTCGGGCCCAACCTCAAGGCCCATCATCTCGATGGCGGCCGGGGGACCTTCCTCGTGGCGCGCGACGGGGGCCGCGCCGTCGCCTGCGGCGCCATCCGGCTCATCGACGCGCAAACGGCAGAAGTCAAGCGCATGTACGTCGAGCCCGACCAGCGCGGCCGTGGTATCGGCCGGGCCGTCCTCGCCAGCCTCGAGGCAGCTGCCGGACGGCTGCGTGCGCGGCGCCTCGTGCTCGAGACCGGCACAAACTCGCCCGAGGCGCTGGGACTCTACCGGCGCGCCGGTTTCACGCAGATCGACTGCTGGGGAGAGTACGCGACCTCGCCCACGAGCGTTTGCCTCGAAAAAAAGCTCCCAGGGGGTCCTGAATCGTCTTCGAGAGAGTCTGGGCCGTGAAGGACTCGAACCTTCGACCAACCGGTTATGAGCCGGCCGCTCTAACCACCTGAGCTAACGGCCCCTGGATGTCTTGATTTTCGCTAACGGCCTCGCAGGCAGGTCGAACGGGGCGACAGTCGGCTTGAAAATATCTTCTGGCATTCCCGCCAGCGGCTCCTGGACTCGGACAGGGAAAGGCATCTGATCCAGGACGTCTTTGATCTCGAGGCCAGGTGCAATCTCGATCATTACAAGGCCCTGCGGCTCGAGCCGGAACACGGCGCGCTCCGTGACATACATGACGACTTGTTGATTTCTTCGCGCTTGCTCGGCACTGAACGTCAGATGCTCGACCTGTTTGACAAACTTTTCGTTCCGGCCCTCGAGCGTAAAGCAGAAACACACGAGTCTGGCGCTTTGGGTGATGTCGATGAAGCCGCCGGCGCCGATGACGCGCCCGCCCAGCCGGCTCACGTTCACGTTGCCTTCACGGTCTATTTGGCCAGCGCCCATGAACGTCGCATCGAGTCCCCCTCCGTTGTAAAAATCGAACTGGCTGGCATGCGGAATGATCGCAGTGGGGTATCTCGTGATGCCGAAGTCGACGCCACCGGCCGGCACGCCGCCGTAGACGCCTGATTCGACCGTCAGCGTGATCGCGTCGGACAGCCCGGCTTCAGCCAGCGCCGGGCCGACGCTATCGCCCGGAATGCCGGTGCCGATGTTCACGATATCGCCCCGGTATAAAAATCTAATGGCCCGGCGGCCAATGGCTAGGCGTGTCGAGTACGCCGCGCGGGGCAGCTCAGCACCCGAAGACGCCAAGATATAGCTCTCGTCGTAGAACACGCTGTCTGATTGCCGATGCTGGCGTTCCGGATCGGGCGCCTGGACAACCAGATCGACGAGACAGCCAGGAACCGTGACCAGCCTTGGCGCGATGGCCCCGCGGGCGACGAGATTCTTTGCCTGGCAGATGACGAGGCCATTCGCGTTATGCGCCGCCTGGGCAATCGCCAGCGCATCGAGGGTAACCGCCTCTTCTTCCATGGAACAATTGCCGTCGGGGTCAACGGCGCTGGCGCGAAAAATCCCGACGTCGATCGTGAAGCTGCGATAGAACATGAAGTCCTGATCGTCAATGCGTTGAATCGCGACGTAGTCCGGCGCGCGGTCCCGGGCGGGTTGGTTGACTTTGCCTCCCTCGATTCGCGGATCGACAAACGTCCCGAGGCCGATCCGCGTCAGGTTTCCCGGGCGGCCGGCGGCAATGGCTCGATATAGCGTCGAAATCTGCCCCTGGGGCAAGCAGACGGCCTCGGCGAGGCCCTGGCCGAGGAACGCCGACATCCGGGGCATCAAGCCCCAGTGCGGGCCGACGATCCGTCTCGCGAGCCCCTCGACGGCGAAGTGCTCGAAGCCAATCTTGCGATTCGACTGGCCGGCGGCATGAACGATGACGAGGTCCCGCGGATGGCCCGTCTTGCGAAAGATATCTTCGATGCCCTCGTATAGGGCTTCGGCCACGCCCATTAGCGTGAAGCCGTCGACAGCGACCGTCGCACCGTCCGGGATCGCTGCGACGGCCTCCTGGACCGAGGCGAGCCTCACAACACGTAGCCGCCGCCGACGTTGATCACTTCGCCCGTGATGTAACCCGCTTCGTCGGATGCGAGGAATGCCGCCAGGGCGGCGACGTCGGCGGGCTGGCCTGCGCGGCCGAGCGGGATCTTCTCGACCTGCTTTTCGCGAATCGTGTCCGGAATGCTCCTGGTCATCACCGTGTCGATGAAGCCGGGGCAGATGGCATTGACGGTGACCTGGGAACGCGCGAGCTCTTTGGCAGCCGTCCGGCTCAGGCCGACGACGCCGGCCTTGGCCGCCGCGTAGTTCGCCTGGCCGATATTGCCCATCCAGCTGGCCGAAGAGATATTCACGATCCGGCCTGCGCCGGCGGCGCGCATGATGCGGCTCGCCGCCCTGGTCATAAAAAATACGCCAGAGAGATCTACGGCAATCACCTGGTGCCACTGTTCGTCTGTCATCTTGTGCAGCATGGCGTCACGATTGATGCCCGCGTTGTTCACCAGGATGTCCAGACGGCCGTAGCGCGCGTTGACGTTCTCGACGACGGCATCGCACTCAGGGGCCTTCGATACGTCAAGTCTCACGCCGAGGCCGGCCGGACTCAGACCCGATGCAACGGTCTGTGCGTCGCTTTCGTTTACATCGGCGCACACCACGGTCGCCCCATCTTGGGCGAGTTTGCGGGCGATCCCCTCGCCGATGCCGCGGCCCGCTCCTGTAACAATCGCGACTTTGCCTGTCAGCAAGTCTCCAGATAGTAACGCCACGAGGCCCAGGCGAAACGCCGGCGTCACGGCTCGAAGACGGCTACGGGCTCGCTATCGGTATCGCAATGGAGCGCCGTTAGGTTGAGCGCAATACACGGAACGTTCCATGAAGATCAGCACATTCGCGTCCATCACCATCCTGGGCAGCACCATGGCCGGCAGCCTGATGCTGAGCCCGGTTCGCCCACAGCCTGCTCGATCCGCGCCCGTCGCACAGACGCTGCCGTCCACCGGAACTCAGGTCGCGATCTCACGCATCAAGCATGGGATCGAACTGGAGGCGCCGCTGACGCCGACGGAGATCTACGGACAGTACGTCCCGCCGCCGGACCCACCGGCACCCGTGGTCGTGGTCGCGGCCGCCGCCGCGCCGCGGGCCTGGGCGCCGACACCGGGCTATGTGACGATCCCCGTGCCTGTTTATCGACAGACCCGGAACTTGAATTGCGAAACCGCCGCCATGCAAATGGGGCTGGCCTACTACGGCCACTATTACTCACAAGACTCGCTGTTCGCCTACGAGAATGCCGACCTTCGGCGGGCCCAATGGATCAACGGCACACTGCATTGGGGCGACCCGTACACGAACTTCGTAGGCGACGTCAACGGAAGTGAATCAGCGCTGACCGGCTACGGCGTTTACTACCCGGTGATTCTCGCGATTGCCCGCTCACATGGTGTGCCCAATGCCTACGGCGGCGAGGGATTCTCGCCCGCGACGGTCTACGCCGAGCTGGCGGCGGGACATCCCGTGCAGATCTGGATAGAAGCTAGGTGGTCGAGGCCCGCGGTGCGGACCTGGACCGCATGGGACGGCCGCAGCATTAGATATTCGCTGGCCGAGCACTCGGTGATACTCACCGGGGTTTCACCCACCATGGTCCGAGTCAACGACGACCAATTTGGAAGTCAATACTGGGTCAGCAAGTGGACGTTTGAAACCAGCTGGCGCGACTTCAACAATATGGCCGTTATCTATCGCTAGGCGCGAGGTATCGCAACGCGAGCCGGACGGGCCCATGCCGGCTCTGATGCAGTAGCGGCACCTCACCCTCGGAAAGTAAGCCGAACCGTCTGACCAGATATCCCCAGGCGACCGTCGTCAGCGCGGTCGCCAGAGCACCGGCCGGCACAAGCACGCGCGTCGGCAAGTGCGTAAACGCCAATGGCAATAAAAGCAAATAGGGCGACGCGGCGATTAGACAGCGCGTCGCGTAGCCCCAGGGAATCACCAGCGTGGCTGGATCGAACGCCCGCCAGGCGACGAACGTCAAAGCGAGTGTCAAGGCTGTGGTCAGCCCGACGGCGACGACGGCGCCCCAGAGGCCAAAATTCTTTATTAGCCAGAAATCTGCGAGTGCGGCGAAACCGAGCTGGGCAATTGTGATCAAGGCGTTCAACCAGGCCAGTTCTCGAACGCGGACCACCAGGCCCCAGGGGGTCGCCAGCAAGGCCGCAACGAGAAAGAGCAGCATGACCGGGGCGATCCGTTCGGCCGGTGGCAGGCGGCCGGACGTATAGAGTCGGATCACTGGCGCGAGCAGGGCGCCGCCCGCGAAGGCCAGCGGGAACGCCACCAGGAAGATGCCCTTGTAGAAGGCCATCACGGCGGCACGGACCCGGTCCGATTCGCGACGCCAGCCCTCGAGCGTCCCCACAACCCAGGCGCCCGTCAGCAAGCTGGGAATCAACGAGACGAGCCGCTGTGGGATGTTATATCCAGTGTCGTAGTAGGCCACGGCCTTTGAGCCGACGAATCGCAAGAGAAAAATATTCTCGAACTGCAGACCGACGGCCGACGCGATCAATAAACTGGGCAGCCAGCCGCTGGCGTAGACGAGCAATCTCCGCCACCCCACACGGTCGCCCGAAAGGCCCTGGGCCCGTTCGATGCGTCGCAGCAAGATAAAAAAATACGCGGCTGCCAGCACCGACTGGCCGATCGCGCCCGCGACCAGGACACTGCCCAGGTGGCCGCCGCGATGGAGAAAGATCACGGCCAGTGCCAGGGTGAGCGCACCGGCAATCGGCGTCGCGATCGCCTGGCTGCGCATGTCGTAAACCGCCACCAGCGCGAACGAGAGGACGCCGGTGGCAATGCCGCCGAGGAGCAAGACGGTTCCAAGGGCCAGCAGGTCGGCGACGTGGGCATGCAGGACGCTGTCGATCACCGGCCGTAAGGCGAAGACCGTGGCGCTCGTCAGCACCCAGACGGCCACGACGGCAACGGCGCTCTTGCGCACAAGATCCTGGGCGGCAGCCCGGTCGCCGCGGCCGAGGACCTCCGGCAGGTAGCGAAGTAATCCCTGGTCCTGGCCGAACGTGGCCAACAGGCCGACATACACCAGGACGCTCAGGACAAACGTATAGCGGCCATACTCGTCGGCGGAAAGTTGGCGGATCAGGAACGCCCCCAGCGCGAGCGTCGTGACGGCACTGGCAGCCCGCCAGGCGATCGTCCAGCCGACCAGGCCTGTGGTCCGGTCCGCCAGCCCTGCGCTCGTGGCGTCGCGAGATGGTTTCGCCATGGACTCGCGGGATTATAGGTGGCTTCCGGCTACAATGCCCGGCGATGTTCCTGTTGGCGGACCTGGTCGAGCTGGTCCGTCATCCATTCTCGGCCCTCAGGCTCATCAATGCCCGCCGCCGACTGGCCGACGGCTTGATCGCGCTGGGGCTTTCCATCACGCTGCCCGCGGCCGCCGCTGAACTTGCCGCCCCGGGGCCGTATCGGCCCCCGACGAACCTGGGGTCGCTGCCCTCGCTCACGGCGCAGGGGGCTGATCTCTATGCCCGTTGGATCTACATGCATCGCTTCGTGCTACCCGTGTATGGCATTGCGATCAGTGCGATTCTTTGGGGCGCGGCGGCCGGCTTGATCCACGTGATCGCCCGAGCACTGGGCGGACGCGGCGACTTCGCCGGCCTGCTGAAACTGGTCGGCTACGCCGCGCTCGTCGGCCTTGTCGCCCTGCCGGTGGCGCTCGTGGACGCGCTGCTCAAGCTGCAGGGCGCGGCTGGAGCCGAGTTGGCGTTCGGCCAGCTCGCGACCCTCGTCGCCGTGGCCGTCTTTCTCTGGCAGAACGCTTTGCTGGTGATCGCGACGCGAGATCACTACGCGATCTCAACAGAGCGTGCCGTGGCCGCCGTCATCGGCCCCCTCGGCGTGGTTGCCGTCCTGGTGATCGCCCTGATTATTCTCGGCATCGTGTTGGCGATCGTCGCGCAGCAGCCATGATCGCCGGCCGCTTTCCGGAGCACTTTCTCTGGGGCACCGCCACGGCGTCGCACCAAGTCGAAGGCGGCAACCATGGCAACGACTGGTGGGCGTGGGAA